>NZ_JBFUIX010000045.1:0-53744 GCF_056401635.1 Paenibacillus sp. P4_E11
TTGCAAGAATTTCTCGCGTCAGGGCTTGGTCGATTTCCCGCAATGTTGCAAGAATTTCTCGCGTCAGGGCTTGGTCGATTTCCCGCAATGGCTTGTCGACGGTCTGCAGCACATCCCTGATAAATGCTTCGTTAGCTTTGGAAGCCGCTCTCTTGGAAAGATCGCTCACGGCCATAAAGGAGATCAGCAGCAACCCTGCAACGATGATGATAAACACGGGCAAGTAGGATAGCAGCAGCCGATAAAACCAATTTCTGTACAACCGGATTCCCCCTTGTACGATGAAAGACTTTCCCAGAGCAGCGGCGGCTCACGGAACTGCTCGGCTATTTAATGACGCCGGCCGCTCTTGCTTGTTCCGCATATGAATCGAGAAGAGCTTTGCCGCCCAATTCATTCATGATCTTATCGAGCGTCGTTTTCCACTGTTCCGGCGGCAATTCGCCCAAGGCGATTTTGGCCATCGTTTCATTCTCAAGCTTAGACTGCGCCGGAAGATCGACACCTTGGGGCGGTGCTACATTCGTTCCAATACTCGTCGAGATCGGGTAGCTTCTGAGTTTCTTGATGGTCTCTCTGTCTTTATCCGTTTCTCTTGGATCGATGACTTCCAAACCAATCGTTTGCGCTTCATCCTGATTGAACACTTGATAGATCCCAAGCCAGTTTCCTTTGTCCTCGATATCCCTCTTTACATTCTCGGGCAGGATCGTGATTACATTTCCTTTGCGGGTGTAATGAACGCCTTCTTTACCGTAATGCGTCAACAAGTAGCCTTCTTCGCTCGACAAATAATCGATGATTTGGAAAGCCTTCTGTACCTTAGCCGGATTTTGGGCAGCCGTTTTCGTAACCATGAATCCGGAGCCAGGAAGGTTATCTTGCCAGAACGGAATCCCTTCATTCGGGTTAAATGCCGTCCAGGTCGCTTTCGGATTAATTTCCTTGCTGCGGCTTGCTCCCGAAGTCGGAACGCTCTCCAACCCGAACTTCCCGCTTGCATCACGGATTATGCCAACTTTCCCCTGCACGGCTTTATCGATGTGCGCGGTCCCTTTTTGCAGGAACCAGTCCGGATCTACGGAACCGTCTTTGATCATCTTGTTGATATCCCGCAGAACGGCTTCCGTCCGCGGATCCATCTGATAATGAACAAGTTTGTTGTCCTTCGTATAGAGCACGCCTTCGATCCCATTTGCCGCAAATTGCGGCCATTCGACCCCCGTCCCGTTTCCGCCGGCCGCTACGGAAAATCCGTACGTATCGTTCTTTCCGTTGCCATCCGGATCGTTGAATGTAAACGCATGCGCTACTTTCATGAACTCATCCAGATTGGTCGGAACCTTCAAGCTGAGTTTATTCAGCCAATCCTGACGGATGTAATAGGATACGAGCGTTCTTTTCACGACAGGAATCGGAATCCGCTGAATTTCCGGCTTCGATTTGTCCATTGAATAACGTTTAAATACGACTTCCGGTGTCGTCCATTTAAAATAATTCGGCATTTTCTCCGGACTGACAAATTCGTTTATATCCGCCAGTACCCCGTTCTTTTTGTAATCGAGTCCTGGTGTGCCCCCGCTGATAATAATGTCAGGCGAATCGTTCGATGCGAGGCGAACATTAAGCTTGTTGTACCGATCTGTGCCCTCTACCATATTGTAAGTCAATTTCAGCGTTACGTTAAACTTCTTTTCGATCGCCTGCTTAACGAAATCTTCGCTCTCAGGTGGGAGTGCGCTGTTCGCGTTCGGGTTGTAGCTGTAAATTTCAATGGTTTCCCGTTTTCCGCTGTCGGTTGCTGCAGGGGTTGCCGTAGCGGTATCATTGCCCCGCGGCTGCGGCGTATCGGTATTTTTCTTCGTGCTGCAAGCGGAAACTGCGCCCGTGGCAAGAATCAGCGTCATAATCAGCGCAGATTTAACCATTTTTTTCATTCGGAATGCCCCCTATTGTTCGTCGATTAGCCTTTAACGGCACCTAAAAGCATGCCCTGTGTCAAATATTTTTGCAGAAACGGATAGACCAGCATAATCGGGATGGTGGAGACGATCACGAGCGCCATCTTGAACGTCTCGCCCGGGACTTCGGCCATCAGCTGCGGACTCATCAACTGAAGATCGCTGGCCATAGTCGAACCAACCAGCATATTGCGAAGAACGACTTGCAGCGGCATCAGATCCGGATTGTTGATATACATAATAGCGTTGAAAAAGTCGTTCCAGTGCGATACCCCATAAAACAGTCCCAACGTTGCAATAACCGGCTTAGACAGCGGTAAAATGATCGAGAACAGCAATTGAATTTCGCCGACTCCATCGATTCTCGCCGAATCGATCAATTCTTCCGGGAAATTCTCGAAGAAGGTTTTCATGATGAATAAATAAAACGTCGAGATCAGCCCGGGAACGATCAAAGCGCCAAGTGTGTCAATAAGGCCGGTAGCATGAACCACCAGATAGGTTGGGATCAAGCCGCCGCTAAACAAAAGGGTGAACACCAGAAACATAAGTATAGTGCTGCGAAACGGCAGGCTCTTCGTCGCTAACGGATAAGCCATCAGCATCGTAAATAGCAAATTAGCCAATGTTCCGAGGACGGTGACCGTAATGGTGACTTGAAGCGCCTTTGGGACAAGCGGACTAGAAAATACGGCTTTATAGGCCTGAAAGTTTACCTCGTGGGGAAATACGTTGAATCCGCCGTTCCTGGCTACCTCCGACATGGGTGTAATCGATACGATGAATACATACACAAGCGGAAACAATGCGGAAAAGGCGACAAGCCCCAGCAGCAAGTAAATCCCCATATTCCCTATTCTCGTACTTAAAGATTTGTCAGTTGTCATTTGATGTCTCTCACCTCCTCACGCTACCAGATCCCCGTTTGTCCGAATTTTTTGGCTATCTTATTGGTTACAAATATCAAGATCAACCCGACAAAGGATTTAAACAACCCTACAGCTGTCGCATAGCTGTACTGCATCTGCTCCAATCCTCTTCTAAATACCCAAGTGTCGATAATATCCGCCGTCTTGTAAACGAGCGAATTGTACAACACATAGATTTGGCTAAAGCCCGCATCAAGAATATGACCCACTTTCAAAATCATAAGCAAGACGAACACATTCCGGATGCCAGGCACCGTGATATGCCACATTCGCCGCCATCTGCCCGCACCGTCCATCGTCGCCGCTTCGTATAAATGCGGATCGACACCAGCAATTGCGGCCAAATATATAATGGAGCCAAATCCGACGTCCTTCCATATTTCGGAGGAAACCAGAACGCTTCTGAACCAATCGTTCGATGTTAAGAAGCTAATCGGCTTTAATCCCCACTCTTTTAAGATATCATTGATGAGCCCTGTGCTTGGAGATAGGAACATCAGCAAGATCCCATAAATGATTACCCAGGATAAAAAATAGGGGAAATAGACAATCGTTTGTACAGCCTTCTTATACCAGCGAACACGCACCTCATTTAGCAGCAGGGCAAGAAAAAGTTCCGGAATTGTGCCGAAAATGATCTTGTAGCCGCTGATCACAAGCGTATTGCGCAGCAGACTAACGAAGTCGCGATTGCTGAACACTTCTTTGAAATGGGCCAACCCTACCCACGAGCTGTGCCACAAGCCATCCATAATCCTATAGTCCTTAAAGGCAATAACCAGCCCAAACATGGGAATATACTTGTATACAATGTAATAAACCAAGCTGGGCAGCATCATGACATACAACCACCTATGTCGGTACAACCTTCTGCCGAGTACAGTATTCATTCTTTAGTCCCTTTCCCGAACCCTCTTTTGTACGATCCAAGGATCTGGGTTCTCTCTCCCTTGTTTTCAATACGCGCTGCCAGCTAGCGCTTGTTTGCCAAGATGATTCCTCCTCGCTGCATTTTACCTTTACGATTCCAGCTTCATCATTTCAGCATCCGGCACGATGAGCGATCGAGTGGCCATCCCTTTCGCATCGCCGATTGACTGTAGGCTTACTATAATCCGAACCGCAAAAATACGTCAATAAACTGTTTCCCAGTCACAAACCGAATGGCGAAAATGCCTCGATGCATCGTATAAATGCGGAAATAACAAGAAAAACGGCGTGTTTTGGAGAAGGATATACGTTAACGCGGAGAGGTGCGGGGTATTTTTGATCTTGGATGAGATGCCGCCTGCGGCCTTCACATGATTTCAAAGGCGATCACATTCTCGCGAAGGAGACTCCGTTAGCCGTTCCTTGCTCCTCCAAATTACAAGCATGCGAAAGAACCCGCGGAAAAACGCAGGCTTACATAGGCTACTCAGCGCTTAAAACAAAAAACAAGCCCCTACTAGCATAAGCTGGCTAGGGCTTGTTCATGGATTGGAACGTCCTACTCTCCCAGGGGTTCTCCTGTAAATGATGGTGGTGTGGTAACTTCCATTTTACACGAATCCATTCATGGGCTTCTTTGTGTTTAGCTGTCGCACTTCATATTACAATCCGTCATAACTTTTTTTCCCTCCCGTGTCTCAACCTATGGGAGCATTATAAGTTGTTTTCGTATAAGAGAGTGATTTCACAAAATCTAACTACCAAAGAATCAGACATTATGGACATATTATTTTCACTTATAAAACTAGGGCCTGATGATTTAAAAAGAACTAAGGCCATTCTCAATGAGATCTTCTCATAAAGTTATGCGAACCCTTCACAAAAACAGAAAAAGAGATGCAATGCTGCACCTCTTTACTTTGACCTGTGCCCTTTATGATGGGACATGTTGGACATAGTAATAATTTTACTCTCGCGATCGTCCCTTATTGAACCCATCAAACTGTTATGCTTCAAGGCACATTGACCAAACCGAACGATATCCAACCTAAACAGTTATTTATCATCCTTCTTCATTTTTTCTATAGCAATCGATTTTTTATAGTTAAAGCTTGCATCATTAAACGGATTAACAGTTAGTGGTCTGGACGAAAGTCTGATAGCATTAAACGCTATGTAAAAATCATCCTCAGTTAACTGGTTCCTCGAAGTGGCAACAGCCTCGTATGTAGCTATTTCAAACAATTTCATCAAAACGCGTAGATTTCCACGTGATGCGTAATATAACTTTTCGGCCATATGTGGATCGGAAAGATTTGATCTTTTCTCAAAAGGGAGTTCCTCATCCACAGCTTTCAAGAAAGATCGAAAGTCTTTGTCAAATGTAAAAGGCTTTAACCGTAGCCGATTCATAAACCTATTGTCCAATTGGATATTAACTTTAAAGATTTTTCCGATTCAGGAACACCACAAAGGATTATAGGTATCTTTAAAGTGTTCACAAGGCCCTTAATCCAGTCTGCCACCTTTTGAATTACACGTTTCGTGTCACTATCGATAATATGTTGGAATTCATCAAGGATAAGCATCTGGACTCCACACTTTTCAAAGTAATTTAGAATCCTGCCTCTTCCGAGTATTATCATTCTGGTTCAAAAATAAAATTGTGGCCAACTGTGCACTTTTGTTAATAAACGATAGCTGCTTTCTAAGTCTGTACCCTCGCTTCCACATGTATCTCATAACTCAAAAAATATGACAAGGCATTATCCTACCTAATGAATCGATGACCAATTTTAAACCCCAGCCTCAATGCCGCGTGAGTTGTTGAATCAACACGAAAAAAAGCCCAACCATTTTGATGGTGGGCATAAACGTTATTATGCATAAATATACAAATAAGTGCATGTCGAGATAGATGTGTAATCTTGAAACAATTTCTACAACTTATTATGAAACATTTATAACTTTTGATGAAAAATCACAGAGCCCGGGGCTCCCACCCCGGGCTCTATTTTACGAACAGCGGCTATAGCCGCAGTTGGTGCAGTTCTTGCATCCCTCGGAGTTGACGAGGGAGGCGCTGCCGCACGACGGGCACAGGTCGAGCGACGAGCTGTCGGAGACGACGGCGTACGTGAACGTTGGCTTCTCGGCAGTAGCCGTCACCTCTTGCGTAGCGGTGACGTACTCATCGGCATCGTCCTCGCCGATGTGCGTTTCGAGCGCCTTCGCGACTGCGTCAGCGATCGACTCGACGCGATTCGGGCCGAAGCCGATAGCGCCTGAGCCGCCAATACCTTTCAGATGCTTGATTAGCAGCTGCGCCTTGTTGCCATGATCGCCGTAGCGGAGGAACAAGGAGATGACACGGCCGAGCGCTTCGGACATCGCGAATACGTCGGAACCGGCCTTGCCCACATTCAGGAATATTTCACTCGGGCTGTCGTTCATATCGTTGATCGTAATATACGCCATACCGAACGGTGTATTGAATTTATAGGTAGCGCCCTTCAAGATTTGCGGACGGCGCTTGTATTGCTTGTCGAACACTTGCTGTGTCTTCGGATCGATCGTCACGGCGAGTGTACTGGACAACTCGGCCAATTCGGTCTGAGCAGCCTGAGTTGCTTTCCCATCATCAGCAACATCGCTCGCTTCAACTGCTGGGGCCACCTTAGCCGGCTCTTCCTTCTTCTCGTCCTTAGCGGTAGAGAGCACTTGCACATCACGGCTGCCATCACGGTAGATCGTTACACCCTTACAGCCAAGGTCGAATGCCAGCTCATACAACTCTTTCGTCTCTTCGACGGTGAAGTCATGCGGAGCATTAGCCGTCTTCGAGATCGAGCTATCGACCCACTTCTGAATGGCGGCCTGTACGCGGATATGATCTTTCGCCGATAAGCTCATGGAAGTGACGAAGTAGTCCGGCAAGTCCTGATTCGGGTTCTTGTCTTTCCAATCCTGTGCGATCGGCACGTATTGTTTGTCGAAGCCAAGACGGCTCTGACGGAAATATTCAAAGGCGAAGTACGGTTCAATACCAGTGGACGTTCCAACCATCGTCCCCGTGCTGCCTGTTGGCGCTTGAGTGATGACGGTCACGTTGCGAATGCCTTTCTTCACGATCGCGGAACCGACTTCCGGATAGGAGGCGACGATCTGCTTCATGAAACCGCTCTGTAGAAACTTGTCACGGTCATAGTGCTTGAAGGAGCCCTTCTCACCCGCGATATCCGCWGAGGACAAGTACGCTTCGCGAGCCATGAACCCATATAATTTGTCCAGGAACACAAGCGACTCAGCGCTACCGTAGCGAATTTCCAGCTTGATCATCAACTCGGCCAGTCCCATCGTGCCCAAGCCTACGCGGCGTTCGCCCTGCTGATTGATCTGATTCTCTTCGAAATGATAAGGAGTTTTGTCGATGACATTATCCAGGAAACGTACCGAGTAGCGAACGGTTTTCCCTAGATCATCCCAGTCCACATCATGCTTCTTCTCATCGTAAAACTTGGACAGATTAACGGCCGACAAGTTGCAGACACCCCAAGCCGGAAGCCCCTGCTCCCCGCACGGATTCGTGCAGATGATCGGATTGAAGTACCAGCTGTTGGACATTTGATTGTAATATTCCATGAAGACGACGCCCGGCTCTGCTGATTTCCAAGCGGATTCGATGATCGTATGCCATACTTCACGTGCTTTAACGGTGCGGTATATGCGAACGTTCTTGCCAGCTTCACGCCATTTAGTCAGATCGCCATCCCAAGTGTCATTGTAGGTAGGATCTGTTGTGTCCGGGAATACGAGATCCCAATCGAGATCTTCCTTAACAGCTTTCATAAAACCGTTGCTCACGCATACGGATAAGTTAGCGTTCGTAATTTGCCCCATGGTCGATTTGACCGTAATAAAGTCAACGAGATCCGGATGCCAGTCGTTAATCATGAGCATCAGCGCTCCACGACGGCTGCCGCCTTGTTCGATCAGTCCGGTCGTGTAGCTGAACAGTCCACCCCATGATACAGCACCGCTGGATGAGCCGTTCACGCCCTTCACAACGGAGCGGCGAGGACGCAGAGACGACAGGTTGATACCAACACCGCCGCCGCGAGACATGATCTCGGTCATCTCGGACAACGTGCTCATAATACCGCCTCTGCTGTCATGAGGAGAAGGGATTACGTAGCAGTTGAACAGGGTAAGCTCATCACTAGCACCTGCTCCCGCAGCAATCCGGCCCCCTGGAACGAGCTTCCAGTCGTCTAGAATGTAATTGAATTTATCTTTCCATTCCTTTTGCTTTTCGGGTGTAGCTTCAACCGATGCCATAGCAGTAGCCAATCGGTCCCACATTTGCTCAGGTGTATGTTCAACGTTCAACGTCAGTTTCTCTATGGTGGACTCGAACAATTCTCCGTTCCGCAGCTTGATCGTCACTTGGCGGCCTTGCCGCGCGATAACTTCACCTACGTCCTTGCTCGGAAATTTCGGGTCGTCTTTGGTCAGTACAAGAACGGTATCGCCAACCTTGGTATGCTCCGTATCGGCATCTTTCATGGCGTACCGGTCCAAAAATATTTTCTCGCTCAAGCCTTCCAACCGCTTTGCTTGTACAGTTTCCAAAGAAAAAACCTCCTAAAAAATATAGTTCTTTCGACATGTTTGCCAAACTTTTAGTAATATGATATGTAGAATGGATCTGAAAATGTGTCGGCCTCACCACAATATATAGTGTGCGAAAATCATTATACAATACAATATGTTGTGTATCTAGTGAAGCAGATGCGATTATCAGGAAGAATTCGGAAGTAGAATCTCGTTCTCTCGTTATTTCTCTATCAATCTCTGTTTCTTATAATTTTTTCTCGGCTCAAGCCTGCCGCAATCATCCGAAAACCCAGTGTACTATCTGCTCCTTACTTTGTCCAATCCATTGTTTGTCATCCAGGGAAAGGGTTGTAAATGTGTTTTGACATCGTGTTCGACGCTTGCTACTATTATCAAATCAACGAAAACGAGGTGCCGGAATTGAAGCTGCTGTTAGCCAACAACCGTATCATTTCAAGAGATGAAGCGACCATTTCATATGTCGACCGGGGATACGTATTCGGAGATGGCATCTATGAAGTATTCCGGGTTTACAACGGTAAGATGTTCGAAAGTGAGCCGCATTATCGCAGGCTGGAGCGAAGTTTGAATGAGATTAGACTGCAGTTGCCCTATTCCATCGAGCAGTTAGACATGTATTTGCTGCAACTTATAAACGAAGAGCGGCTTGTCGAAGGAACGGTTTACATACAAATCACCCGCGGTGTTGCACCACGGACGCATGCTTTTCCGCTTCGGACAGAACCTGTCATAACCGCCTTCTGTTCCGAGTTGACGAGGCCTTATGAGACTATGTCCCGTGGGATTGCAGTCGTGACAAGACCGGACATTCGCTGGCTTCGCTGTGATATTAAGACACTCAATCTGCTGCCCAACGTGATGGCCAAGCAAGACGCCCTGGATCACGGGGCAGATGATGTCATCTTCCATCGGGACGGGACGGTGACGGAAAGCAGTTCATCTAATGTACTTATGGTTCGCGGCGGCACCATCTACACACATCCGGCTAACCATCTGATTCTCCATGGCATTACCCGCCTGGTCCTGATCGAACTCGCTCAACAGCTCGGTATCCCCTTCCTGGAGCAGAAGTTCACACTTGAAGAACTGACCTCGGCAGATGAAGTGTTCATTGCCAGCACGTCAGCAGAGATTACGCCAGTCGTCTCGATAGACGGCTCATCTGTAGGGACCGGCCAGTCTGGGCCGATCGTACAAGCGTTGCAGGAAGCATTCCAGCAGCGAATTGATGCGTTGGCTTAGTGAGGTGACTGCACATACTGAGAATAACGGAAAGGATTTCCACTATTGCTCTGCTCCATCCGATGCTGTGTGATTTATTTTGATTTAACGGAAAAAAGTTCCCCTAATTCGAGCCACTCACTTGCGTTTGATGAAATAACGGAAAAAGGTTCCGTTATAAAATAGAACCTGAGGCGATTACCGCTTCAGGTTCCATTCGTCTTGCCCATACTTCTCGCGTGCCAACCGGTCTGCGAGCTCCTGCTCGTAGGGTGTTAGCTCGCTCTCGGTCAGCGTGATGCCCAGCCCTTCGGCGATGCCGGCCTGGAAGGCCGCCTCTGCCTGCGCCAGGGTTACTGGCGGCAGCCCAATCTCGCGGCATACATCGCCAATGGCAACGGCCTTGCGCGCGAATGAATCCATCATGCGCTGCTTGATCTTATCGCTGGAGAAGCGAAGAAGCGAGAACAGCTGCTCGATATCGAGCTCAAGTAAGATCGAGCCATGCTGCAGCACGACGCCCTTCTGGCGGGTCTGCGCGCTGCCTGCAACCTTGCGTCCTTCTACGACAAGCTCGTACCAGGACGGCGAGTCGAAGCAAGCTGCTGATCCAGCGGTCGAATACTTCGTCTTCTCTTCTTCTGACGCAAGGCTGACCATCTCCGCACGCAACYCCAGTCGGCGGAAGCCAAGCACAAGTCCTTCACTCAGAACGCGATAAGCTTCGTTAACTGTGGTGGGCATGCCCGGATAGTCTTCGGACACAATGATGCTGTAGGTCAGCTCCTTGTCATGGAGCACAGCGCGTCCCCCGGTTGCGCGACGAACGAAGCCAATCCCGCTCCGTTCCACTTCGGCGAAGTCTACTTCATTGTCTGCTTTCTGAAAGTAGCCAATGGATAAGGTCGGTGGGTTCCAGCCGTAGAAACGAACAGTCGGCGGAACGAGCCCTTCACTGTGAGCGGTCAAGATTGCTTCATCGATTGCCATATTTTCCGCTGGAGAGCGTAAGCCTGTATGAATGAATCGCCATGTGGGTGTCACAAGGTGTCCCTCCCGATAGTCTGGTATTATTCCGATACGACGGAAGTCATGTAGATTTGCAGATTGCCATTCCTACATGGTACACCTTTTCACCTGGCAATACAAAGAGACTGCATATCATTCGACTACGCTACCTCAACTTCTAAGGGACAGTCGCTGCTCCGGCTTCCAATACAATAGCGCCGCCTTAAAGTGGTGTACATAGACTACTTTTCCATCCACCGTACTGGTGTAGCGAAGCAGGATGTTCATCGCCTCGGTCCGATCAAAGTCCGGGGTCAGGATGCCGTTCAAATTTTGCTCAATAAACTGCTGCTCACTCGCATAGGTGTATGTTCTTTGCAGATCGATAATCTTACAGTTTACGTCAATGCCAAGGCCATACAACAGGTTGGTCAGATGGATATAATCGCGACGTGAAAACTTGATGCGGTATCCCAACTCCTGATGAATATCCCAATAATGCGGCTTCTTCGGTCCACTCGTCATCCCGATCATCGCCAATCGTCTGGCCCCATTATTAAGATTGATCCGAGCTTGATCAATATCCTGCATCCGGTAATAGCAATTGACCCCGAACACGACATCCGCCAACTCATCACCCGGCATCTCTTCCCACTTGGCGTGAACATAGCTCATGTTGGTGAGGCCCATCTCAGAAGCGCCTCTTTCCAGGAATCGCAAGACGCTGCCTGTCGTTAGGCGCCCACACCGCCGCTTCGAGCAGCGCAGAGATTTTCTCTGTTTCTACTTCTTGAGCCTTGCAGCTTCTTACCGCTCTACGGTTTCGCAATATTTGCTGGATCGACATTTACTTGATCTCCTTGTTATAGAGCTCGCAAGCATTCAACCAATTCTGGATCATCCCCGGATTGGAGGCAAAATGAACATGCGGGTAGCCTGCGACCAAGTTTCCGACTGCATATCCTTCTGGTTTGGTACCTGCACGCCCTTGGGACTCAAAAGCCGGAGCAAGTCGCAGCTGTTCACCAGGCTGGAATGTCGAGTAATGAAACTCATGCCCTCTGGCGATGTCCCCGGTTCCAAGCAGGAAGTTACCGTCCATCCCGGTCACTTCTCGATAGCCTAATGCCGCGAACTTCGTCTGCATCACGACTTGGCCTTGGATCAGACCGACCATGGGATAACGGTTGCCTTGCGTATCTTCAATCGAATCCGTCAAGAACATGAAACCGCCGCATTCTGCCAGAGTGGGCAGTCCTTGTTCTATCCGTTGCTTGAACGATTCCTTAACCACGGTCAGCTCAGCTAATCGCCCAGCGAACTCCTCGGGAAAGCCACCGCCGATATAGAGGCCGTCTGCATCAGCAGGAACACGCTCGCCTGCCAATGGGGAGAAGAAGACTAGCTCTGCCCCTGCCTGCTCGAGCAACTCCAGATTTTCCGGGTAATAGAAATGAAAAGCGGCGTCCTTGGCTACAGCCAGGCGTATACCGCGCTTCGAAGTCGGCTGATCCGTGAAAAGCGGCGATTCATTCAGAAGACGCAGCGGAAGTGAAAGCGGCGGACTTTCAGCGATTTCCAGAAGCCGATCCAAGTCGATATGCTCGGCTACTTGCTCCCCTAGCCGTGTGAAGAAGGGTTCGAGCTCCCCCCTACCGATAGAGGGAACGAGTCCGAGATGACGCTCAGGAATACCGAGCTGCATGTCCCGCTTCAAGTGCCCAATGACGGGAACGCCGCATTCCTGCTCAATCGCGTCCTTCACCAGCTTGTAATGACTTTCACTTCCCGCTTTGTTGGCGATAATGCCACCGATCCGTACGCCAGGGGAGAACGACTGGAAGCCTTTCACTATGGCAGCTGTGCTGCGGGCCATACTCTGGACATTGAGCACCAGAAGAACGGGAGCCTCTACAATTTCACTTATATGCGCCGTACTCCCCTCGTTAGAGAGCGAGCTTCGACCATCGAACAACCCCATAACCCCTTCTATGATGGAAATGTCCGCCCCTTTACTGCCTCGATTGAATACTTCCCGAACACAATCTTCGTTCATCATCCAACTGTCCAGGTTACGGGATGGCCTTGACGTTACGGCTGTATGGTAGGTGGGATCGATATAATCCGGTCCACACTTGAAGCCTTGCACGACTAGCCCTCGCTTGCGCAAGGCGGACATGATGCCGATAGTTAGCGTTGTTTTGCCTACACTGCTTCCTGTTCCAGCTATGATCAACCTGCGTTGAATTGCTTCTTGGTTTTGCTTATTCATGTTGAACGACTCCTACGGAAATTGTCACGTTTCCTGATTTTTTCTTGACCAGACTGAGGCTTTCGAGTGCGCCAAGCGAAATAATGATGATAAGTCCTTGGTACTGCGGGAACAGGGCAGGGAACGGCAGCCGCGCACTTCCTTCGAACAGCTGAACCGAGCGCTCCGCTTCGTCCCCTCTGCCGAACTTGCTCATATATTAGACATCTACCGCTTGGCCCAAGCTCCCCTGCAGCGTTCTCGCCATTTCTACGCCATGCTTCGTAATCGCCACGACGGCATAAGTTCCGCTTACGCGGATTGTCGGAATCTCCCCTTCTTGCAGCGACAACATCATGACTTGATCCCTCGGCGGTAGCGGTGTGTGAACGCCTTGTCGTACAGCTTGGAACGATACTCATCCTTGTGATGAATATTCGGATCAAGCGCCCACCCGGCAAGAATCATCGCGTGGGAACGAATGTCCTTCTCCCGCATGTCGGCTTCCATAAGCGGCAGGCGCTTTTCACAATCCCGACCGTAGTATCCGGGGAACGATACTTGAGCAATATTTTTTGCGTCTCCACGATTTGACGGGTTCTCCGTGTACACACCAGCGTCGCCACTTGAGATAACCGCTACTTTTTTACCAGCCTTAGCCTGACGAACGGCTTCCTGTGCGCGGCTCACTTCTTCAGTCATACCGGTGCGAACGACAAGCTGATCCGTTAGTAGCTCTGCAATGATGTCGACGTAAGTGCTATAGCCGATGATTAGCAATTTGCCTTTAATACCCCATGCCTCCCTTACACTGAAAAAAACATAAAAAAAGCATTTCCAACATGGTGAATGTTAGAAATGCTTGGATCTCGACATGAAAAGTAGTTTCCACGAAAAAACAGAAAACACCAATATGACGAACTAGCCTATCTCTAACACTCCCTAATTCCACGTAGGGTCGTAGTGCTGTTGAAATAGGCAGGTCTCCTGACTTGGATTCATTCTCGACGCCTTCCCAGATCTACTGATCCAGTGGCGATTGACGAGAAATGCCTTGTTATAAAGGCAGTCTTTACAGTGGCGGGTCCGTGCCGGCATTACACCGGTCTTCCCTTTTAACCAGACTATTGCGAGTCCGGCACCTATTCCCTTGCATATGCAATTGTACTTGCTATCTTACCACTGCATTTTTAAGAAGTCTAATAGATTGTTAGATTCATCGATGTTCATTCAACAGGACATTTCGATAATCACTTGGATTCATGCCAACCATTCGTTTGAAAATTTTATTGAAATGCCGGTAATTTTCCAGACCGACCAGCTCAGCGATTTCGTGTGTCCGAAAATTTGTAGTTGTAATTAGTAGCTTGGCTTTGTTGATCCGCAGCTCCATGATATATTGAGTAAACGTTCGACCAGTCGCTTTTTTGAACATGGCGCTGAAATATGGTGCGCTGTAGCCAGCTTGTGCGGCCACTGATTCCATACGATAAGACTTGCTAACATCAGCTTTCAGTTGCTGAATGACATACTCCATGACGTCGTTCGGGTGACTGGGCACATGATCACTGATTGGCATGTGCTCAGCATAGACGTGCCCCTCTAGCTTAGGTATAAGCTTCTTTAGCGTTTCGGCAAGCAACGTATCTTGTGCCATGCAGTCTT
This sequence comes from Paenibacillus sp. P4_E11, assembly GCF_056401635.1. Lineage (NCBI taxonomy): Bacteria > Bacillati > Bacillota > Bacilli > Caryophanales > Paenibacillaceae > Paenibacillus > Paenibacillus sp. P4_E11. Next base: position 14,604 of record NZ_JBFUIX010000045.1, read on the forward strand.
CCTTCAACAAATACGACGATGCACCCAGATCGATCGCCTTCTGCGCGAGGTGAAAGTCACTATGGCAACTTAAAATGACCATAATCGGCATCTCCTGTTCCAGCTTGGTCAGCTCAACCATCATCTCGATTCCACCCATAACCGGCATCGTCAGATCCGTGACCAGAAAGTGGGGTTTGTGCTCTTTACACAACAGCAACCCTTTTTCCCCGTTCGTCGCCTCCCCCACAACATGGAACAGACCGTATTTCTCGGTGATCATCTGCTTATACACTTCGCGAGCCGGCTTCTCGTCTTCGACAATGATCACTTTATATGGTGCCATATTATGAAGTATCCTTTCTTTCGTAGTCCAGTCTACCGTTAGGAATGAAGATAGAGACAACCGCTCCGTTCCCCATGTTATGAATTTGAAAGTCCGCTTGCTCGCCATAAAGCAGTCTAACCCGCTCCCATACGTTTTTCACGCCGATGCTCTCACCCGGCAGACCTTGTATCAAATTAGTATAAAGCGCTTTCAGCCGATCCGGATCAAATCCTATGCCATTATCTTCAACTTGCAGCAGGACTTTTTCTTCCGAAACCTGGATAGCCCGAACGGTTATTAATCCTTCATCGTCTTCCTTGGCCAAAATACCGTGGAACAGTGAGTTTTCGATCAAAGGCTGTAAAAGCAATTTTGGAATGAGCATTTCGTTTAGACGCTCTTCTATCTCTAATTTCAGGAAAATACGACGATCGTACCGCAGCTGAATTATGCTCACATAATCGGTTAAATAACTCAACTCCCGGGAAAGCGGAACGAGTTGTTCGTAGTTTTCCATTGAATATCGCAGGATCGAGATCAGACTGCGCATCATCGACTTGATTTTTTTATAATTCCTAAGCGTGGCGTAGACGCTGATCGTGTTCAAGGTGTTGTACATCATGTGCGGGTTAATTTGTGACTGCAGCACGCGGATTTCATTACGTCGCTTCATTTCCTCGGATTTCTGTAAATCCTCCACAAGCAATTGCAGTCGGGAAGCCATCTTGTTCAACATTACACCTAAATCGCCGATTTCGTTGTTTGGATACTTCTTGTCTTGCGTGGTGAAATCTCCCTTCTGGATAAGCTGCATATGACGTCTGAGTCGTTGCAGAGGGCTATATAGGCTGTATCCTATTGCCAACGAAACGATCAGACCTAGCAGCATCAACACGAATAGTGCGATCAAGGCGGATTTTGTAATAAAATGCGTGCTCTCCGACAAACGAGTATCGGGAATTTCCGAGACGATGATCCATTCGTGGAACTCTTTCGATTGTTTCACGGATACAAGCGACTGCCCAATCGTAAACGGATCGCTTCGTCCCCTTTGCTGCCARCTGTCCAGAAGCTGCCCGATATGTTTGGTCAGGACAAAGGGATCTTCACTGCTGGTCGAGGCGATCACTTTCCTGTCCGGGGAAAGGATATAGATCGCGCCTTCCGGTCCCAAATCGATGTTCTGAATCGTTTGCTTGAGCGCATTGTTCGACAGGGTAATGATGATAACGCCTTTATAGCCGGTTCTATTGGAATACGGTACTTTCCGCATGAAAAAGCTGTTGTTTTGCAAAAAGGAATCTTCGGCATTCTGGTCAACTACCAATAAAAAAGGTTTGTTCGATTGCTCGAATCGTTCGATCAGTTCAGCGTAACGCGATTGTTTCAGCGGAACAATCGGGTCGAGTGAAGTGACCACTTCGCCGGACTCGACCGAATAGACTCCGATATCGTCGATGTCCCCGATTGCCGTTTTGCCCGTATCCAATACCCGCTGCAGCTCCTGATTCTGTATGACATAATTGAAAAAGTCCTTTTGTGAATCCATTAAATTAATGATACTTGGCGATATCCCGTATTGGAAGCTAACTTGCTGCATGCGCGACATCGTGATATCGATACGCTCCATGGTTTGGTTCACTACCTGCGAATTAAGCATCTTAACTTTGTCTATGACCGCTTGATTGGAGAGGGTTATAGACACATAAGCGAAAATAAGAAGGGGAACGACAGAAACGAGAAACAAAATAAAAATCACTTTAACAAAAAAACTTCTTCGTAAAAAGCTTAAAAACGACGCTCGCATCGTGTCATCGCCGCCTTTCAGCTTCATTATACCTCAACCCGAGGGCCATCTACCTCCCATAAATATGTAAGATTCGCTATTTTCTTATGACTCTTTTTATTCGAGCGTAATTTCCGTTCCTTTTTCCGCGGATTCGTAAATGCCGCACAAAATTTTCATCATTTCTACGCCGTCCTCGACGGGGCTGAGCGTTTCTTTGCGACCAAAGCACATATCGACGAAGTGATCGATCTCGTCTTGGAAGGCTTTGACTACATCTAAGCCTTTGTTGTCGATTTGCGGATCGATGTTTAGAATCGTGTTATATCTTTCAGTAACGAAAGCAAGTTCCGGTTCGATCTCAACTCCGCCTTTGTCGCCGTAGAGTTTGACGATAGCTTCGTTTTTCTTCGCGTGCAGCGTGAAGCTGGTGTCGACGAGAAGTGAAGCGCCGTTCTCAAAGCGGATGAGTGCGTTAGCCATGTCTTCGACGTTGTTTACGTTTTTATCGTAATCGGCTGCTTTGTAGTGAGCCAAATTCTCAATGTTGGAACGGTTGCCGAGCTTCCGATAGGCGTTGCTGCTGATCGTTTTGACCCTTGGACGTCCCATCAAGTACCAGCAGAGGTCGATTACGTGCACGCCGATGTCGATAACCGGGCCGCCGCCGGAGCGCTCCAGATCGGCAAACCAGCCGCCTGGGTTGCCGAAACGACGAATAGAGGAAGCCTTCGCGTAATAAATCTCGCCAAGATCCCCGTTCTCTATAAATTCTTTCACAATACGGGTGTTTGACGCAAAACGGCGGACGAAGCCGACCAGCAGCTTTTTGCCGCTTTTCTTGACGGCAGCTTCCATTTCGCGAGCTTCCTCGACTGTTTTGCAAAGCGGCTTCTCGCATAGGACGTTTTTGCCTGCATGCAGCGCGGCGATACTGATCGGCGCGTGCGAATTGTTCCAGGTGCAGACGCTGACGGCATCGATGCTGCCGTCTTCCAGCAGTTTATTATAGTCCGTGTATACGTTTGGGACGTTGTACTTTTGTGCCTTCGTCTGGGCTCGTTCCTCGTTCAAATCGCAAATGGCGACGAGCTCGACTTCCGGATGGTTGGCGTAAGCGCTCAAATGAAATCCGGAGATCGATCCGGCTCCAATGACGCCGATACGAATTTTTTGGCTCATAATAAAAGCACCTCTTTCTTCTAGTTGTTAACGTTATTCTTTAATCGATCCCAGCATGGATCCTTGTGCAAAATACTTTTGCAAAAACGGATAAATGGCTACTATCGGGATCATAGATATGATGATGGCTGCCATTTTGATGCTGTCGCCAATCTGAGAGGCCGTTTTCTCATCCATGCTATAATCATTATTGATATTTGCTGTACCGACGATAATCATTTGCCTTAACAGCACCTGCACCGTCCACATACTGCTCTTGCTCAAATAAATGACGGCTCCGAAAAACTCATTCCAGTGGCCGACCAGGAACATAAGTCCGAATGTCGCCATAACCGGCATCGAAAGCGGCAGCACGACCGACCATAAGATTCGCACTTCCCCTGCTCCGTCCATTCGCGCCGCCTCATCCAAGCTTTCCGGAAGTCCCTGGAAAAAGGTTTTCATTACCATGATCGTGAAAGCATTTGTCGCACCAGGCAATAACAGCGCCCAGTATGTATTCAACAGTCCAAGCGACTTTATCAGCAAATAATTCGGTATTAACCCGGCCGAGAAGAGCATAGTGAAAAAAATGATCAGCATCATCACGCGCCGGCCCGGCAAAAACTTTTTGGACAGTGCATAGGCAAGCGTTACAGAAAATAGCAAATTGATGGCCGTTCCGACTATTGTGATATAAATGGTATTGCCAATCGCATTTGGAAATCGATTCGTTGATAGTAGATATCTATATCCTTCCAGGGAAAATTCCTTCGGTACTAGGAAAAAACGTCCCCCCATCGATTCCCCGCCGCCACTGAACGAAACGGCCACGATGTACAAGAACGGAAGAAACACCAGCAAGCTGTAGAACAGCATGAAAAATGAATTAGCTGCGTCAAATAAGGTGAATCTATTCTTTAAACGCACGTTTGCACCTCATATCCGGCTTAAAACACACCGTCTTCTCCAGCTTTTTTAGCCAAATAGTTACTGACGATAACCAAAATCAATCCGACTGCCGAGTTGAACAATCCGGCCGCAATCCCGTAGCTGAAATGGGACTGCGTCAACCCTACCCGGTATACATACAAATCGAGAACGTCGGAGACGTCTTGATTGAGCGCGTTGCTCATCAAGAATACCTGCATGAAGTTCGAATCCATAATGCTGCCGATGCGCAGCACTAACAAGATGATGATGGTGCTCCTGATGCCGGGAAGGGTAATATGCCATATTCGCTGCCATCTGCCGGCACCGTCCATCTTGGCTGCTTCATAAAGGTCGGGATTCACGCCTGCAATCGCCGCAAGAAAGATGATCGTCCCCCAACCCGCATCCTTCCAAATTCCCTGAAATACCGCGAGCGGTCGGAACCATTCATTGCTCGTCATGAACCCGATTTCTTTGCCGATCACTTGACCCAAATAATGGTTAATGACACCGGACGGCCCGAAGAAAATGAGCGTAAGCGCTACGATTACGACCCAGGAAAGAAAATGCGGCAAGTAGACAACCGTCTGCACGATTCTTCTCATCAATACGGAGCGCAGCTCGTTCAACAGAATCGCAAAAAAAATGACAAAAGGAAAATAAAACGTCAAATTATAGAGGCTTAGCATCAGCGTGTTCTTTAGTAGAAGAAAAAACGATTCATTTGTGAAAAATTCCTCAAAATGCTTGAAGCCTACCCACGGGCTCTTCCAAAAACCCATAAACGGGCTATAGTCTTGAAATGCGAGCAAGATGCCCCACATCGGGAAATATTTAAACACAATAAAATAGATCATTCCCGGAGCGGCCAGCAAATAAAACCACGCATATTTTTTTGCATTTTTCTTAAATAGAGATTTCGCTGTCGTCCTAGAATAATGCGCTTTCATTTGCAGCCCCGATTGTTCGCCCTGATACAAAGCCATCTGCAACCCCTCCTTCATTCCATGATGCCCTCTTATAGAAAGAGAATTGCCCCCCTGCTTCCGGAAGACAATTCTCTTGTATCCGTTTTACTTTTTCTGGGCGTTATATTGCTCCATATACTCCTTGGCAATCTGGTTGCCGTATGCTTTCTCCCAACTTTCGATTTCGGCCTTTACCGCGTCGATCGTGCCTTCTCCAATGACGTATTTCAATGCGGCGGTACTAAGCTTCTTCAGATTATCCGGATTTTTGGAATTCGTTTCCGAAATCAAACCGTCGAATGGGTTTACGATGCCGATTTTTTCAAAGCTGTCGGTGATGTCTTTCATGACTTTTCTGACGGGAGCAGAAGCGTCTGCATTGACGTATAAATAGGGATCATAACGATTTTCCAGCACCCAGAGGTTCGGCTGTTCTTCCTTGAACAGCTTCAGCTGCTCAGGCGTTTGCTCTACCTTGCCATCCTTATAACTTGTAGAGTGCATGCCGATTAACCCTGCTTTCATGAACGCTTGATTTTCCTCGCTAGCCGTGAAATCAAGGAAATCGACGATTTTCTGAACCTTGTCTTTTGGTGTCGTGCTAGGTATCACCCATAAACCGTAATAACCGGCACTTTTGCTGAGGCCGCCTTTTCCATCCGGACCCTTCAACAAAGGAATGATAGCTAATTCCGCCTTGGCATCGGCTTTACGAATTTGGGCCATGTTGGCGCTTGGGCTGTCATTCAATTCCTGAACATTGGCCGCTCTGGTCCCGACAATACCTTGAAGATATTGAGCCTGGGCCTGAGAGGACTTTAATACTGGGGCGTTCTTGTCGAAAAGTCCATCCGCCCACGCTTGCTTTACCCAATTCAGATACTTCAAGTATTCCGGTGTTTGGATCGCATATTTAGGCACGCCGTTCTCAATTCTCCATCCATTAGGCATGCCTAATGCAAACTGAACCGGTGCGAGCCAGCCGAAAACCGAATATGAGTTTGTAGGGTAGGTGACGATCGGTACGGTCTTCCCTCCGCTGGCCGGATCCTTCTCCTTAAAAGTTTTCATCGCTTGGGTATATTCGTCCAGTGTCTCCGGCATTTTCAAACCGTACTTGTCCAACCAGTCTTTACGGATCGATATGACTCCTTGCGCCCCATACATTTGACGCGGACGGGGGATACCGTATATTTTATTGTCTATCTTCGTTTGGTTCCACGTGATATCAGGGATCAGGCTTAGATTCTTCTTTTCTTTCAGATAGGGTGTAAGGTCATAGAAGGCGCCCTGTTTGACGTAGTTGGCGAACACGGTATCTTTTCCATTGTCAAACAGAATGAGGTCGTAGGCCGACGAATTTGCCATCGCCAAGCTGACTTTATCCGAGTATACATCTTCGATAGCCATTTCGAGTTCAAGCTTGACGTTGCTGCGTTTCTCGATATCTTCCTTCGCTTTGTTAAGGTCCACTTTAGGCGGGTCGCCTATGAGAAGTGCCTTTATTTTAGTTGGCTCGTTGGAAGCCGATACTCCTTTTGAAGGTTTTTCATTCTCGGAACCGCCACATCCGGTCAATGCCCCCGTAATCATGATAACCGCCAGAGAAACAATCGCATGTTTCCTTTTCATTCTTTATAACCCCTTTCATGTTTGATATCTGTAATCTTACTGAACTTTTGGTTGCGCTTACAGGTTCTATTTTAAGCGAAATGTATCCTGATTTACGGGAATGCGGGGGCCCCGGAGCTTATACTTGCAATGATTCCATAAAAAGAACCTGAAGCGATCACCGCCTCAGGTCCCATACCTACCTTCCTTACCCGACTTGCACAACCGGCTCGTCCAGAACAGCGAGCTGCAAGCTGCGAAGCTCCGCCTTCAGCTCAACTACAATCTGTGCATAATCCGGGTCCGCATACACATTGTTCATCTCAGACGAATCGTTCGCCAAGTCGAACAGCTCCCATTCCGGAGGACGCTGCTCATCGACAGACCCTAACGTTCCGAGCGCTTCGGCATAGTAGTAGATCAGCTTAAAGCGTTCCGTCCGGATGCCGTAATGCGAGTACACGTTATGATGCGCGTCCAAGTGCATCCAATACCGGTAGTACATGGACGTACGCCAGCCCTCCGGCGTCCCGCCTTCCCAGATCGTCCGCAAGCTCACGCCCTGCATGTTTTCGGGAATAGGTACGCCTGCATAATCGAGGAATGTGCACGGGAAATCCACATTTAGCGCCATCAGGTCCGTCACCGAACCAGGCTGGATCGCCTTCGGATAACGCACGATGAATGGCATCCGCAGGGATTCCTCGTACATGAATCGCTTGTCGTACCAGCCGTGATCGCCCAGGAAGAACCCTTGGTCCGACGTATAGATGACGATCGTATTGTCCGCCACACCTTCTGCATCCAAATAATCGAGCAGCCGGCCCACATTATCATCGATAGAAGCGACACAGCGCAAATAATCTTTCATATAGCGCTGGTATCGCCACTTCTTGGCCTCCAGCTCGGTCAAGCCTTCGGGAGGATGTCCCTTAAGGTCAACCAGATCATTGAAGTCTCTATCGACACGCATCTTAGCTTGCTTCGCTGCGTCTGATCGCCCTTCATAATCGTCGTAGAACGTTTCGGGTTCCGGGATGTCCACATCCTCATACATGTGAGCATGCTTCTCATCTGGCTCCCATGGACGGTGAGGCGCTTTATGGTGGCACATCAACATGAACGGCTTGCTGCGGTCCCGCTTGTCCAACCAATTGACGGAGAAATCTGTAATCAGGTCGGTCGCATAGCCCTTCACCCGCTTTAGCTCACCCATCTCGATGAACTCTGGATCATGGTACTCCCCTTGTCCTGGCACGACCGTCCAGTAGTCGAATCCGGTAGGATCAGCGTTCCCTCCATGCCCCAGATGCCATTTACCAACCATCGCAGTCTGATAACCATTAGCCTGCAGCAGCTTGGGAAATGTCGTCATGCGGCCGTCCAAGTCATCTTGCAATGACTTAACCCCATTGATATGATTGTACGTTCCGGTCAAGATAGCAGCTCTGCTCGGTGAGCATATCGAATTCGTGCAAAAGCAGTTGTCAAACCGCATTCCCTCGTTCGCGATCCGATCGATGTGTGGCGTCGTATTCACCCGACTCCCATAACAGCTCATCGCATGCGAAGCATGGTCGTCTGACATAATAAACACAATGTTAGGCCGTTGATCTCGTTGCATTTTGAATTGCCTCCCCAATGTTGTACGAGTGTCGATTATTCCATCTATCCATTATAGCTGATTATCTTGGTCGAATAAAAAAGTCAATTTCATGCGACGAATCAAATCCAGCACTTCACGTGTACGCCGCATATTAAATTTCTTCAACAGTTTGTTGATTTGCGATTTGATCGTTACTGGTTCCACATTACGCATGCGGGCGATTTCTTCCACTTTGCGATTTTCCAACAGCAGCCGAATGATTTCTTTCTCTGCCAGCGTGATTTGAGATAAAATATTGATGAACCAAATCATACTTTGCTCGTTCTGCTTCAACCTTGAAAATTCACCATGAATCTTCGAAGATACGGACGGCCTGTTCTTTTCTTTTTCATAGTAGGCTTGTTTGATGCTCTGAATGATCTCGTCATGTCCCGACGACTTTACCAAGTAATTTTTGGCGGCAGCGATCGAATAAGCTTTGAATATCGTTTCATCGTCCTCGTGCACCGTGAGAAAAATAATTCCCGTATCCGGCTTGCTCGCCGAAATAATTCCAGCCGCCTCGATCCCGTCATTGTAAGACGCCATCTCGATGTCCATCAAGATCATGTCCGCATCCCCGTTCAGCGCCAGCTTCACAATCTCCTCACCGTTTGCCGCCGCTCCGACCAACTCCATCTCCGGGCATAGCTCCACCATCTCACAGAAATCTCTTCGCAACACCTCGATATCTTCGGCGATCATTACTTTAATCGGTACTGTCATAGTTCGCCACCATCCCCGTTCTCCCCTCGATACAAGGGCAGGAACACATAGAAGTTCGTACCTTCCCCTTCCGTGCTCTCGAACCGGATATAGCCGAAATGCGCTTTTATCGTTTGCTGCACATAGGAAAGGCCCAGTCCCCAGTTGCTGCTCGAGTTTTTTTGCGTATAAAAAGGATCGAATATACGTTTCAGCTTACTTGGAGCAATGCCGACGCCGTTATCCCGAATTTCCAGTATGGCCATATCCTCATCATGGTAACAGTTGAACATCACCTGCCCGTTGTCCTCCGAGCGCTTCAACCGTACGGCCTCAACGGCATTGACCAAGATGTTGTACACCGATTGAACGAGAAAGGGCTGATCCGCCATGATCTTGCCATCTTCGAAGTGCCGGGTCACAAGGGGAACCTCATTGCCCGACTCCGATAATTTGTGAATAGAATCATTGTACAGTTCGCTCAGCAGGAGCGGCTTCAACCGCATCTTGTTCGTCTTGAACGTCTTGTACAGATCGTCCATTCTTAGCAGAACCTGGTCATTCCCATTCTCCAGCTCCTCGATATACTTCCATACTTGCTTGCTACCATTAGGCTCGTCCTGCAGCACCTTCTTCAGATTTCGAAGCGACACTTTTTGCGCTAGCATCTGGTTTTTCATACCATGCGTAAATACCCGGACCCCCATATGATTCTCGCCCAGCTTCTTCTCCAGAATAAGATCAGGCTTGCCGAATTGCCGCTTCAGCCGACTGTATTTCCATAACGCATACGTGCCCAGGAACGTGACAATCACACTGAGAATCGACAACAACAGCCATTGCAGGAAGGAGAACTGATCCCCGAATCGCAGATTACCCCAGTACGTAGCGCCCAGACTAACCGCATAACTCACCTGCAACGGAGCGACAACACCGAACAGCACGAACAAAAACTGTAAGTTGAACATTGAGAGAAAGATTAAGCTGAACTTGTTCTTGAGCCATGGCATCTTGATGCGGTTGCGCTTGCGGATCAGTAAGTAGTTGGCTATGGCGAGACAGATGAAGTTCACGGTTCTGATCGAGAAATCCAGCGTCTCTAGGAGCTTCTCGGACTTGAAAGCCACGATATGCGGATATACCTTCGGCTCATATAACACATAATTGAGCAACGCTACAGCTGTTCCTACTGCGTACAGTAGGGTTCGAGTCCGTTGACGCGGAATGTCGCACAACCGGATGACGAATATGGCAAAAAAGAACAGAAACAGCGCACGCCCGACACTAAGCAGCCTACTGATTTCATCCAACGTAACGATGGCATACTGAAACTTTCGCTGAAGTGTAGGGTGGATGTAGTACACCATCTGCATCCCATAAGGAATTCCACCGTTCTTGGCAAAATAAAACATAAACCCAACCGTCATCAGCGCAACTCCGGCGAATACTCCCATCAACCAGGAAGCCGTATGTCGAGCTTGAGTGAATAATATAGCTAGTCCAGCTACAACCATAATAGCAATTATGAATACAATCATAGACATCCGCTTTCATATGCAATAGTGACGAAAGTTTGCACTCTCGCCACTATTGTACTCCAACCATCAGAATGTAAGCCATACAAGCGGCAGCGTTACTCCACTTTTTTGAGCAAAGGGAAGACTACATAATTGTCAACCGGTTCTGCTTTCGTCAATGTTCCGTTGCTGAGGAACAGCTCTTGTTGCTTCTCGAACCATTTCTTAGCTGTACCGTCATTGAACAACTGGCGTACTTGCTTGCCTGTCAGCCAATCGGCGGAATCTTTCTCCTGAACAACCGATTCTTTCGGCGTATCATTCAGCTTCGCTACCATGTCTACAACTTCATCGAGGTGCTCGCTGCGATAATCCATCGCTTTGTGCAAGCCTTTTAGGAAACGGATGAGTTTGTCTTCGTTTTTCTTGATATAGTCCGGTGTTGCTACCCAGCTGGACGGGAATACGAATTCATCCTTGAAATTCGAATTGTTCGCAAGCATCGTGACGTCGTTGCCCATTCTCGCCTTAATCTCGGACGTGTATGGCGACCATACCGCTACCGCATCGACTTTACCTGCAATGAAAGCAGATACCGCACCGGCCATGTCCATGTTGACCATCTTCAGATCATCTTTCTTCATCTTCGCCTTCTTCAGTGCTAATTCAAGTACGATATCACCAGATGTTCCGAATTGCGTAGCGACTGTCTTGCCCTTGAGATCTTCGATTTTGCTAATGCCGGATTTCTTGCTCACTAGAATTTCATCCGATTTGCTGATCGTGTCCATGGATAGAATGTTCACTTTACCTTGCACGGCAAGGAAATGTGCCCCGTGGCCGATATAGCCAGCATCGATGTCACCTGAGGTCATAGCCGCAACTTCAGGAGGACCGCTTGTGAATTTGACCAGCTCGATTTGGAGGTTTTGTTCTTTGAAATACCCTTTGTTAATCCCTGTAATAATTGCGGAGGAGCCTCCCATGTTCGGATGGTAGGCGATTCTCAGCTTGTCCACCTTAGCCTCGGACGTCGTTCCGTTTCCTTGTTTAGGCGTGGTGCTAGTGTTGTCTTTCGCGCAGCCGGCCAGTCCGAATGTGGCCATAGCGGCTACTACTGTTGTCAATATAAGCTTCTTCATGTTCTATTCCCCTCCATTTATTTGCGAGATGCCAAGTATTCGTGGTACACCTGGCCCCATATTTCATTCTTAATATCTGTGAACTCAGCCGACATTCGGGTCTCTTGCGTTCTAGGGTAATCTAGCGGGATATCGATTATACGCTTAATTCTCCCAGGACGGGCACTCATTACGACGACTCGCTGCGCCAACATAACGGCTTCCTCTACATCATGGGTAATGAAGAAGCAAGTCTTCTGCTCCCCTTCCCAAGCTGCCAGTAGCTCGGTCTGAAGTTGGGTTCTCGTCTGCGCGTCCAAGGCGCCGAACGGTTCGTCCATCAGCAGCAACTTCGGATTAACAGCGTATGCTCTGGCAATCGCAACCCGCTGCTTCATCCCGCCGGATAACTCCTTAGGGAGCGCATTCGCGAAATCCTTCAGTCCGACCATCTCGATATATTTCTCGACCAGCTCTCGACGCTCACCTTTGCCAATCTTCTTCAGCTTCAGCCCGAACTCTACATTTTGCTTCACAGTCAGCCATGGGAATAAGGCATATTGTTGGAACACGACCCCTCTGTCGCTGCCCGGACCGTTGATTGTCTCGCCATCGATGCGAACTTCTCCTGATGTTGGGACATCAAGTCCAGCTAATATGTTCAACAAGGTCGACTTGCCGCACCCCGAAGGTCCTACTACGCAGACGAACTCATTATTGCGAATCGTCAGATTCGTCTCGGACAGCGCTACCACTTCTCCCCTGCTGGATTGAAACACTTTGCGGACATCGCGGACTTCTACTTTATGATCTGCTGCTGCATTTGCCTGGGAATCTGGAACGACTAATCCTGACGCACTTCTTGCCATCCCGCTAGCCTCCTCTCCAAGTACAACACCGTTTTATCTAAAATAAATCCGATAATCCCGATGATCACGATGCCGAGCAGGACAATTTCCATCCGGAAGTATAAGCTGGCTTCTTGAATCATCTGCCCCAGCCCCATCTGAGCCCCGGTCAACTCAGCGGCTACAAGCGTTGTGAGTGCTGCGCTTAGACCAAGTCGTAAGCCAACCAAGATGAATGGGAACGAGGCGGGTACCACAACGCGGAAGAAAATGTCGCGGTCTCTTGCTCCGAGCACTCGAGCTGCCTTAATCAGCGTATTATCTACGCTCTTCACGCCTTGATAGATCGAGACGACCATGACGAGGAAGGAAGCGATGAAGATGACCGTGATTTTGGCACCTTCTCCTACCCCTTGCGCTACGATAACTAAGGGAATGTAGGCAATCGGCGGAATGTTGCGGACGAACTGAATCCACGGCTCGATGAGCATCCGGCATACTTTGTACCAACCCATCAGGAAGGCGACGGGAATGGCTGCCGCTAAGGCAAGAAGAAACCCAGCCAGGACGCGGAACAAGCTTGTATACGTATGCTCCAGCAGCTTGCCGCTGCCTGCTTCATGGATGAACGCCTGGAAAGTTTGTGCGGGACTCGCGAACACAGCGCCTGCTATCGACTTGGAGATTAACTGCCACACCAGAAGTCCTAGTGCGATCGATATGAGCAGGAATATGCGGTGATCGGTTTTATCGACGATCTTGCCAAGCTTACCGATGATGCCGTTTTCATGTTGTTTCGTATTCACTGCTGACCCTCCATTTCTGCTTTATACTTAGCAAGTATAGAGGACGTTCCGATGTCTGGTTAGTATGAACTTTTATACAACCCTGTGGGGCATAAAAAAGAGCATTTCCAACATGATGAATGTTAGAAATGCTCTGGTTTAGCTTACGATTCCGTGGAAATATCGTTTAGCCGCAAGTACAGTTCAGCACTGGCTTACGGGCTGCTTGCGTCTCATCCATCCGCTTCACAACCGTCGTGTAAGGCGCATTGACGACCAGATCCGGGTTGTCTTGCGCTTCCTGTGCGATCTGGATCATCGTGTCGATAAAGCCGTCAAGCGTTTCCTTGCTCTCCGTCTCAGTCGGCTCGATCATGATACACTCCTCCACGTTCAGCGGGAAGTAGATCGTTGGCGGATGATAGCCGAAGTCCAGCAGCCGCTTGGCAATGTCGAGTGTCCTAACGCCAAGCTTCTTCTGCCGGCGGCCGGACATGACGAACTCATGCTTGCAGGCTCGTTCGTACGGCACATCGTAGTAAGGGGCGAGACGTCGCATCATGTAGTTGGCGTTCAGCACCGCATATTCGGATACGTGGCGAAGACCGTCTGGACCTAGTGTACGGATGTACGTATAGGCACGGACCAGAATGCCGAAATTGCCGTAAAAGCCCTTAACGCGTCCAATCGACTGCGGATAGTTATAGTCAAATGCATAGACGCCTTCGTTGTTGCGGACAACCATCGGAGCTGGCAGGAACGAAATAAGCTTTTCCTTCACACCTACTGGACCAGCTCCAGGGCCGCCGCCGCCATGAGGGGTGCTCATCGTCTTATGCAAGTTCAGATGCACAACGTCGAAGCCCATATCGCCGGGACGGGCGATGCCCAGAATGGCGTTGGAGTTCGCACCGTCGTAGTACAGCAAGCCTCCTGCTTCATGCACGATCTCGGCGATCTGCACGATCTGCTCCTCGAACAAGCCGAGCGTGTTCGGGTTCGTCAGCATGAGTGCAGCGGTGTCGCTGCCCACTGCTGCGCGCAGTTGATCCAGATCGACGAGTCCCTTGTCGTTCGACGGGATCGTGATCGTCTCGAATCCAGCAACCGTAGCGCTGGCTGGATTCGTACCATGTGAAGAATCCGGCACAATGACTTTCGTGCGGACTTCGCCGCGGCTCTCGTGATAGGCGCGGATCATCATCAGACCGGTCCACTCGCCGTGTGCGCCTGCGGCAGGCTGGAGCGTAACGCGGTCCATACCTGTAATCTCAGCTAGGTCATTCTGCAGCTCATATAGCAATTGCAGCGCGCCTTGGATCGATTCCTCAGGCTGATACGGATGTATCTTGGCAAAGCCTGCATAGCGGGCTACATCTTCATTGATCTTAGGGTTGTACTTCATCGTACAAGAGCCGAGTGGATAAAAACCGTTGTCGATCCCGAAGTTGCGACGCGACAACGCCGTGTAGTGGCGGATGACGTCCACTTCATACACTTCCGGCAATTCCGCCGGCTTAGATCGCAACAGCGAGGATGGAATCAGACTCGCTACATCTTCCTGCGGCACGTCGCATTCCGGCATGGAGTAGGCGACGCGGCCCGGTTGGCTTAATTCGAATATGAGTGCTTTATCGTGTTTCATGCGTGTACGACCTCCTCCAAGCTTGCTGCGAACTGATCGATGTCTTCCTTGCTGCGTTGTTCGGTTACGGCGACGAGCATATGGCCGGCCAGCTCTGGGTAATCGCGGCCCAGGTCATAGCCGCCGATGAAGCCTTGCTCCAGCAGCTTGTGGTTCACGCTGCTCAAGTCGGCTCCCTCACCCAGCTTCACGACGAATTCGTTGAAGAACGGAGCGCTGAACGGCAGCGACAAGCTGTCGTTGGAACCAATCGTGCGCGCAGCATAATGTGCCTTCTGTACGTTCAAGTTCGAGACGTCGATCAGTCCTTGTTTGCCCATCGTGGACAAGTACACGGAAGCGCATAGCGCGAGAAGCGCCTGGTTGGAGCAGATGTTCGACGTCGCTTTCTCGCGTCGAATGTGCTGCTCCCGCGCTTGCAGCGTCAGTACGAAGCCGCGCTTGCCGTCGCGGTCGACGGTCTGCCCGACGATGCGGCCCGGCATGCGGCGCATCCACTTGTCGGCGACGGCGAAGTAGCCGCACGTCGGCCCGCCAAGCGAAGCGGCGATGCCGAACGGCTGGGCGTCGCCGACGACGATGTCCGCGCCGAGCTTGCCCGGCGCTTCGAGCAACCCGAGCGAGAGCGGGTTGCTGCTCACGACGAGCAGTCCGCCTGCGGCGTGGATGACAGGCTCGATCGCCGTCAAGTCCTCGACGCAGCCGAAGAAGTTCGGCGACTGCACGATGACCGCCGCCGTATCTCCATCAACGGCGGCTTGCAGCGCCGTCAAATCGGTCACGCCGTTCGCGTAGCCTACCTCGATGACTTCGAGGTTCAGGCCTTTCGCCGTCGTGGCCAGAATGCTGCGCGCTTCCGGATGGACCGCGCGCGACACGACCAGCTTACGGCGTTTCGTCGCGCCATGGGCGAGCGCCCCGGCTTCCGCAAGCGCAGTCGAACCATCGTACATTGAAGCGTTCGCCACAGCCATGCCGGTCAGCTCACAGATGTACGACTGGAACTCGAAGATTGCCTGCAGCTCGCCTTGGCTAATCTCCGGTTGATACGGTGTATACGCCGTATAAAACTCCGAACGCGAAATAACGTGATTGATCATGACAGGCAGATGATGGTCATAGATGCCAGCGCCAAGAAAGCTCGCGTAGCGATCAAAGTCGGCGTTCAAGCCGGACAGCTTGCGCATGTGGCGAAGCATCGCGGGTTCAGTCAACGCTTGCGGAATGTCAAGCTCGCCTTGAAAGCGAACCTGCGCGGGAATATCCGTGAACAATTCCTCGATGGAGGAGATGCCGATCGTCTCAAGCATCTGTTCCTTATCGCGTTCGGTCATCGGTAAGTAACGGTGGGTCATGATGAAGGTATGGCTCCTTTCGGCTTGCGCCGTATATTTGGGAATAGAGGAACGGAGTTCTCTTATTTGCACAATTTAGCTCATATATCCAGAAATAGAGGATCTCAGTTCCCTTATTTCAGCTGAAAAGGGTGGTATCGATGCCACTTGGCGGCAATAGAAGAACTGAGTTCTGCTATTTCGGTCGGAGAAGGCCGTGTTTGGCCAATAAGGGAACTCCGTTCTCTTATTGGCTTCCGCCCAGCTCGCAAGCACTGTTACAGCTGCTACTGCAACACCTGCTAGCAATCGCTATTTCTTAGCTCTGCTATAGAACGGCGTCTTCACGACGACGGCCTTCAACCGCTTGCCGCGAATCTCGATGAACACTTCTGTATCGAGAGCGGTGTAAGCTTGATTCAGCAGCGCCATTCCGACATTGCGTTTGAATGTCGGCGATTGCGTCCCAGTCGTCACTTCGCCAATTGGCTCGCCATCTGCGTTGAACACGGGATAGTGCGAACGCGGAATGCCGCGGTCGATCATCTCCACGCCAACGAGCTTACGTGGCAATCCTTGCTCCTTCTGAGCAACGAGCGCCTCACGGCCGATGAACTCGCCTTTGTCCAGCTTGACGAAGATGCCAAGACCCGCTTCCAGCGGGCTGATGCTCGCCGAAAGCTCCTGACCGTACAACGGCAGCCGCGCCTCGAAGCGAAGTGTATCGCGGGCGCCAAGTCCGGCGGGCACTAGCCCTTCAGCCGTACCAGCAGCAAGCAGCTTCTCCCATACCGTCGCCGCATCCGACGCGCTCACATACAGCTCGAAACCGTCTTCGCCGGTATAGCCGGTACGTGATACAAGAGCCTTTACTCCAGCTACTTCGACTTCTGGCTCGAATCGGAATGGGCGCAGCTCGCCAAGAGACGCTTCGGTCAGCTTGGCCATAATCGTCGGCGCATTCGGTCCTTGCAGCGCAATCAGGGCAGTCTCATCCGACACATTCACCAGAATAACATCATCTGTCGATTCCAGATGCTTCTCCAACCATTCGAAATCTTTATCGATATTCGAAGCGTTTACGACCAGCATAAAGCGATCATCACCCAGCTTGTAGACAAGCAGATCGTCCACGACACCGCCATCAGGGTAACATAGCAGACTGTATTGCGCCTGATTCGTCTCCAGCCGGTTCACGTCATTGGTCATCATACGTTGTATGAAAGCTGCCGCCCCTGCTCCAGTCAACATGAACTCGCCCATATGGGAGACATCGAACAGGCCGGCCTGCTGACGCACCGCATCATGCTCATTCTGAATGCCGGAAAATTGCACCGGCAAGTCCCAACCGCCGAAATCAATTGTCTTTCCACCATGTTGAGCATACAGCGGAAATAACGGCGTTTGCTTCAATGTTGCCATGTACTCACCTCGTTATTATTATTTTCGTGACTATCTTGCCCTACTTATCCCATACAAAAAAAGGACAGAGCAAAAAAATGTATTGATCTACATTTCTTTGCTCTGTCCTTGTACCTGAGAGTTCCCTCTCGTCCTCCCAATCAACTAAGACGGGTTGTTCGAAAGTTACCCCTTGGGTGGCCTCATTCGCCGATAGGCGTTCCGCGCTCTCCAGAGATGCGTCCAGCACAAGTCCCTGTTGCCTGAGAGATTCACCATTTCGGCTTACTCCTTCGGCGTTACCGGCCACTTCATGACGTCCCGGTAATCTCTCCTTGTACCTTCATCCGCTCGATATTCAGTTATCGTCTAACACACTCACCCATTTTACAACAACCTTCGACAAGAGGAAAGTGAAAAGTTATGTTTCCTTCTAATTTGGTGAATACTGATCTAACATGTGCCCCTAACTGGAGGAGGAGATCCCGTGCTCAATACCGACAAATCCGAACACATTCGACCGATTCACGACCGACTGAACATCCACTTCGACCGGGCATGGTTTGAAGAATTGGAATCCAGGACGCTCAAGAATGGACCATGGGACGACTGGACGCTGTACCAACTCGCCTATGAAGCGGAGCAAGCCGGTCTCGTAGCTAGCTTTGAAGATTTGCAATGCTTGAGCCATATCCCGCAATTGAAGCCGCTACCTCACCAGATCGATACGGCCAAGAAAGTGCTGCACCAAATGCGCGGCCGAGCAATCCTTGCGGACGAAGTTGGTCTGGGCAAGACGATCGAGGCTGGTCTCATCCTGAAAGAATATTTGATCCGCGGTCTCGTACGCAAAATTCTCATTCTTGTTCCGGCTTCACTCGTGCTGCAATGGGTACGTGAGCTGAATCAGAAGTTCGGCATTCCTGCAGTCGCACAAAAGAAAGAATACATGTGGACCCAATATGATGTTGTCGTCGCCTCCATCGATACGGCCAAGCGTGACCCGCATCGGGAAATTGTGACCAGCATGGAATATGATATGCTCGTAATCGACGAAGCGCATAAGCTGAAGAACAAACAAACGACCAACTACAAGTTCGTCACCGAACTGCGCAAAAAATATTGTCTGCTCCTAACCGCAACGCCTGTTCAGAACGACCTGAGTGAGTTGTACAACATGATTACATTGCTGAAGCCAGGCCAACTCGGCGGCGTCGACCAGTTCGCTTCCAACTTCGTTGTCGACAAGCGGCAGCCCAAGAACGAGGACAAGCTGCAAGAAGAACTCGCCAAGGTGATGATCCGCAATCGGCGCGGCGACGGGGATATGAACTTTACGAAACGAATTGTGAAGAATGTCCCGCTTACGCTATCACCGGAGGAGATGGCGCTCTACCGAGGTGTTTGCGACTTCGTCAAAGGACGTTACCAGGATGCGGCTGGAACCGGTGACATGAGCAGTATGTTATCACTCGTTACCTTGCAACGCGAAGTATGCAGCAGCCGCGACGCAGTGTTCCTTACGCTGTTCAATCTATTCAAGAAGACGACAGAAGAATCGCCGATCCGAGCGAAAATCTGGGAATTGGTCGAGCTGATCAAAGGTATCCAGGCGAATACGAAAGCCGAGAAGACGATGGAGATTATCCAGGAGTTGAACGACAAAGTTATCGTATTTACCGAATATAGAGCTTCACAAGAGTACTTGTTGAAATTTTTCAAAGATCACAATATTACAGCTGTCTCGTACCGTGGCGGGATGAATCGTGGAAAAAAGGACTGGATGATGGACTTGTTCCGCAATCGTGCGCAAGTCATGGTCGCTACAGAAGCCGGGGGCGAAGGCATTAATCTACAGTTCTGTCACAACATCATCAACTTCGATCTGCCATGGAACCCGATGCGGGTCGAACAAAGGATCGGGCGGGTTCATCGTCTGGGCCAGACCGAAAATGTGCGTATATTCAACTTGTCCACAGAAGGAACGATTGAGGAGCACATCCTGTCTCTCCTGCATGAGAAAATCAACATGTTCGAGCTGGTGATCGGTGGCCTGGACGTTATTCTGGAGCGATTGGAAAAGAAGACCTCGCTCGAATCCAGCTTGTTCCGAATCATTGCCGAGTCGCGTTCGGACGAAGATGTAAAGCGCCAGTTCGACAGGCTGGGCAAGACGTTCCATGATGTCGCCGAAGAAGTCGCACATGAGGCCCAGAGCGGCCCTAGCATCGGCTCTGTCATGGACGCTGTCGGACAGACGATTCCAAGGGAGGCCAAGTCGAGACCGTGAATACGAAGCAAATTCAAAAATTCGTGATGCGTTATCTGGATGCGACCGAATGCCACATTATCGAGAAGCACCCGGCCTACGTAACTGTCAAGCTTTCCCCATGTGCCGACAAGAGCTTAACGAATCGTCCCTACTATTGGAGCTTCGTAGATCGAACCGGAACGCCACCGGAAACGATGAGCTTCAAGTTCGTATTCGATCCGGAGCGGCTGCTCGCAGACGAGAATGCATCGACCAAGACAGCACATTCCCAAGGTCGACCAGCTGCAGGTAGTTCAGGCTCAGTTGGCGGATCGATCCCGGGTGTGCCCCTTGGAGCAGCTCCCATCGGTGGCGGAGCTTCAGGAGTAGGCGCTCCTGTTGATGGACAGCCCGCTGCCACTGCTGATTCGATTCTGGGACGATACTTCGGTATCGTCGTCCAGCAGACAACTGGACCAGGGCGCATTCAGAAGGATGAAGTCACATACGGCAGCCGGCGGTTGGAGCAGCTGTTCCAGGTCGTCAAGACTGACGGCAAATTCGTTCAGATGTTCGAGGAACCTGGCATTGCTTCACGCGGCCCTTCCTCAGTGGCTTACACATCTTGGCTCGGCGTCAATTTCAAAGTCGAGTTCCTGTGCGATATGAAGCGTGACGAGCAGCATTCTCTAGGTGTTGACTTGAACTCGGGCCAGATCGTCACCCGGTTCCATGAATCGTTACTGGAGAGGAGGCTGTCGCCCCGCTTCCCAGCTAACAGTCATATCCCCCGACAGCAGCTGACTATTACCCGAGGACGAACGATTCTGGAACAATACCTGGAGAAGCTGCTTAAGCAGTTGGACCATAGTTGGGCTACCGCCGCTCATGACCGACTAATCGACGAAATCTCACGCGTAGACGGTTATTATAGCGAATTGCTGGATGGTAGTGAACCTGACAAGAAGGCTGGCGTAGCGGCCCAATGGGAGAGCCGTAAGAAGGAAATGGAATGGCAGTACATGCCCCGAATTCAAGTATCCGTCATAAACTGCGGAATCTTTCATCTCCGAGATGAGCATCCCGCACGATTAGACGTAAGACGCTAAAACTTCTTATAAAAACAAGCAAAAAAAAGGGACAGCGGTGACAAGTTGTAACAAACTTTTGCAGGCATATCCGTTACAATGTGGACATAAGCTAGTAGTACACCGCTGTCACTTAAAATCTCAATGCAAATCCAGGTCCCTGAGCCATCTGAATAAGGGATACTAGTAGGTGATAGGATGAACAAGCTGCGGCTAGCGGTGACTTCGCTTGCACTTGGTGCCGTAATATTCTTAAGCTTCACTCCGTTTCAATCGGAAGGCAAGCCCTTAGACAACACAACGTTAACGTCTGCGGACGTTCGCTTGTCGGCTCCACTGTCAATTCCGTCTACAAGTGTGAATCAGCAAGATGAGCTAGGCAAGATGATCCAGAGCTGGATTGATGCCTTATCCGTCCAACAAGGATTCGAAGCGTGGAAAACTTCCGTTTGGAACCGTTATCCGCTCGGTCCTGGCACCCATGGTTGGATCGTATTATTGAAGCAAGGCACGCAAGAAATCGGCTACATCGTCGTAAGCGCGACGCCGGAAGGCAGCTGGGTGATGACCGAATATGGTACTGGCAGTAATCCGTTATTCAGTTTGAACACGCTGTACCGCTCATTCGTACAGCTTGAACTTATACCCGATTCCTACGATTCTACATCATTCCCGACAAGTGTTCCCGTGACCATTGAACGTCTCTATCACAGTCCGCTGCATGCAGTATGGCAAGTGAAGACGGCAGTTGACGGCCCGAATGGTACGCTGTACCTGGACGCTACAACCGGTGAACAGCTCCCCTTGTCAGCAGACAGCTTCAACAACATGCACCTACATCGAACCGTTGATTTACCCGCTGATCCGACCACATTGCGAATGCAGCAAGCTACAGTGCTTCCAAGCTTTGATCCGTTCCATAACACGTATTGGTCTCATGGCAAGCCTCTCGACATCAAGAATTTCGCACAGCTCCAGATCTCGCTCGAGAAGGACACATCCATTACCTACGTAGCGGATCTATTCAATAAACGCGTTCTAGCTCCTTTTGCCGTAACCGGCTACACCCAATGGAGCGGACTTGACTCCCCGTTCATACGTCTTGAACAGGAAGGCTCGCGGTATATCCCTATTCAGGAGCTTTTTGAGAACGGTTTCTTTTTCCCTTAGTTATTTCTCCTCCTCTTCTCTATATATTGGCACCTCCGTCGAGTCGTTAGATTGGGGTGTCCTTTTTTTGCTGTTCCAGCCTCCCATCCACATCTGTATCGCAATAGGCACCATGCCGAACCATTTGCTGCTCCAGGCTTCCTTCTGACTTTGTAACGATTTGCGCTGCTCCTTGCGGATCTCAGCCGGTGTTTCCATATATGTCACTACTTGCTCCGTAATGTATTTGATCAGTTCATCGCTTTTTATCGCCATTCCGACACTCTCCCTTCCCCATCAGTGTAACCAATGGTTCCGTTCCATAATCTAGTTCATATTTGAAAAACCTGGCCGCAGCCAGGTCCTTGGTGGGGATCTCATGTCCGGTTAAACAAAACAACCCCGAAGCATTATCCAGCCTCGGGGTTGCATATTGTTTATACGTATAATGACCGGGCTTAGCCCCCAATGGTCAAAGGTTTACGGACCAGCGTTGATTCATTCGCGGTTAGTGTTACTTCCAGCGTCCTCATGGCATCGGCATAACTACTACGGATCGCAGTTTGTGATCCGCTCGCAACCGCTTCGACGAACGTCCGATTCTGCTCCAGATAGAAATCCGTCTTCGACGTTTCCACAATATTCTGGTTCGCATCGATCAGGGTAAGGACGGTACCGTTTTTGCTTAGCTGCAAGTAGAAGTCGGTCCCATATACTTCCACCTCGGCACGGGTATATTGACGGGACAAGCAGGAATCCGATACATAACCGGTTACCCCGTTCTCCAGCTTGAAGGCGGCCACACCAGCATCATAGATCGTAGCATCCGGGTCAACCGATTGAAGCGATCTCTGCTCGAACTTGGCGTCTATCTCCACAAATTCTCCGCACAAATACCGGATCATGTCCACTTGGTGAGTCGCTGTATCGACGAAATGACCGCCGGACAGCTCCAGACTACGCCACCACTTCGAAGGATGCAACCCCCCGAAACGGTATCCATTGATCATGTGGTACGATTTGCCCTGCAAATACTGTTTCGCCTTCTGAACGGTATCCAGGTAACGCAAGCAATAGCCTGCGGAGTTAATAATTCCAGCCTCTCGAATCGCTTGTTCCTTGCGCCTCACGATGTCCATCTTCAAGCCAAGCGGTTTCTCGGCGAATACATGTATCCCCCGTTTCGCTGCCGTTTCCTCCAGCTCTTCCCGGGCGAATTGCGGGGTACAGATGAACACGGCGTCGATCCGTGATGGATCGAGAACGCGGTCCGCACTATCCATTACGTCGGCACCGATGTCAGCTCCAACCTTCTGTGCTGTCTCCAGATTCGCATCGTATACACTTACGACCTTCGCTTGCGGAACTTTCTTCAACGTTGTGATATGATATTGGGCCATTCCCCCAACACCTACAAATCCTAATCTTACCGTCATCACTTGAGCCTCCTGCTAAATTAGTGGATCTGGGCTTCTTCTTGCAATCGGTACAAATGCCATTCGGAAGCACCATCACGGGTTAACAGCCATATATCTTGGAAAACATAACGGGAACGCACCATAAGCTCGGCATTCGCAATAAAATGCGTTAATCCGTACATGGTGGAAGCGTTCCGAATTAATAAGGAGATCGGATAGTCGAGTGTGACGGAAGCAAAGTTCGTTTCCTTTCTCACAATGCGACTGTTCAATTCGACCAACAGCTGTTCGAAGCTCTCCGGCCCGCAATCTTCTTGATCCGAGCGGCCTAACAGCCGTTTGGCCTCGCATTCATTATAGTACAGATGCGTAATCTCGACGCCCAGCTGGCCTCGGTTGTGTGTATTTTCCAGCACGGCATCCGGACGCTCTCGCTGGTAGAGCAATCGGACCTGATCGTCGCACCGGGCATTATTGAGCGATATGAATAGCTGAATAGCTTCGCGCTCAAGCCGACGTTTCTCCATGTCATGCTTGCTTATAGCGGTGTCCTCCTTCCGAAGGAGTAACCTTGATGTAGTTTCTTCCATTATAGACGGGGGCATTTGGTGTGTAAAGCAGAGAAATCGGACGAATGATCGTCCGATTTCTCTGCTTCGTTACGAATCTCTCCTACAGCTACGCCATCACGATTCAACGCTATTACTTCTCCGGAGGCAGCAAGACGATCTTGCCGTCCTCGACTGCCACCCGCACTCGGCCGGTGCCGGCCGCACCGATCGACTCCAGATAGCCGGAAGGAATTTGCAGCCTTCCCGCCTTATCCACTACCGCGTATTCGATGTGTGAGTCTTTCTCCTGCTCGGCAATGCCCTGCTCCAAGTCGGCCAGCTCTTCGGCATAGGACCTCCTCCTCACCATCTCGGAGGACGTCTTCCCGTCACGAATCGCTACGACCCGATCGACCTTCTTCGCTAATTGCGGATCATGAGTAACGATTACGACGGTCAGCCCGAAGCTGCGATTGAGATGGCGGAACAAGTCGAGAATCTGATTAGCCATCTTCGTGTCGACCGAGCCTGTCGGCTCATCGGCTAGCAGAAGCTTCGGCTTATTGGCGAGCGCGATGGCAATGGCTACCCGCTGTTGCTCCCCGCCGGACAGCTGGCTCAGCTTGTTCCTGGAGCGATGGCTGAGCCCGACCGCATCCAGCAGCTCAAGCGCCCGATCCCGCTTCCGACGACCCTGCAGCAAGATCGGCAGTTCGATATTTTCCAAGGCTGTCAAGTAAGGGATCAAGTTGCGCGCATTGTTCTGCCAGACGAATCCTACTGTCTCGCGTTTGTACTTAACCAGATCGCGCTCCGTGAATTTCAACAAATCTTTTCCGTCCACTTGCAGGTTGCCGGCCGATGGCCGATCCAGTCCACCCAGCATGTTGAGTAATGTGGATTTACCGCTGCCGCTGTTGCCGATAATCGCGGTCAACTCGCCCTGCTCGACATGTAGATCGAGCCCTTGCAGAGCGACTACTTCCAGATCGGATACTTTGTAGATCTTGACCAGATTCTCGCAATGAATCATGCTGTTAATCCTCCCCCAGCTTGACCGCTTGATGGATTTTGATACGAGAGAGCATCATTCCGATAATGATCAAGCCTATTCCGATCATGAACCCGACGATACCATACAAGTTGATACGATCCGCAAGATGATAGGTGACCTGGAACGGCGGTACTTGTGTGCTCGGATCGAAGGTCAACTGGAAGAACGGTACGAACAGATAGCTCGTCACGGTACCGGTGATGGCCCCGATCAATACAGCCGCTCCAGAGGTTAATAGCTGTTCGGCGGTCATCATCCCGATAATTTGCGAGAAGGATAACCCCATCGCCCGGAATACACCGAATTGCAGAATGCGGCCAAACAGCGACAACACCCAATACAACAGAAAGCCGATAAAACTGATCCATATCCCAATCATGAATCCGAGCGTCATGACTCCGTTGATGGCCAGCTGGAACGGATCGTTCTTCGTGGCGATCAACTGCTGCTTCGTATCGATCAAATCGATGATCGGCATATTTTTTTGCTCCATCGCCTCATACAGTTGCTTGCTCGTTGCCTCTGGCGTCAGCTTTAGCCAGGTGTCATACGGCTCAACAGCCAAGTTATTCTGCATATAGGACAAGTGGCCGACGGCTAGCATCGGCAATTTGACCTTCGGCGTGTTGGCTGGCTTGGCACCCGCTGCACTCGTACTTGTCGGGGTTGCCTTGAGCGCAGCATTCGGACCCGGATTCGGATTCCAGCTAGGCCAAAAGTCAATAATGCCGTACACCTGGAACTGTGCTTGACGGATACCGTTCCAGCCCAGCATGACGACGTCGCCTACCTTCACTGCGTACTGATCTGCAACCGACTTGGAGATTAATACGGCCTTCGGATCGGATGCAAGCAAATTCAAATAATCGTAGAAGTGATGGTCCAGCAGCTTATCTCTGAGCCAAGCCGTTCGTCCGAATTCGTCGGTGTCGATACCCATGAGTTGAATGGCGGAATTGCTTTTGCCGAAGGTGAATACACCATCCTTCTTATTGAACACTCGAGCCGCATTCGCGACTCCAGGTAGCTGGACATAAGGGAGAAAGGGTGGCTCCGAATACTGAATCCGCTTGGGAGAAGATCCCATCACAGGAGCAGGCGGCTGCCCACCTTCACCGCCGCCCATATCTCCCATATCCGGCGGTGGCGCATCGTTCTCCCACTTGGTCTTCAGTACGATGTCAGCACCATTCTTATAACGCAGCGTATCCTCAATATTCTGATTCATCGTACGCGCCGCGCTCGAACTGAACAAGCCGGTAGCCATCGTGAGGATCAAGAACAGCATAATAAACTGATACTGAGTTGCCGACCGTCCTACTTGCAAAAGGGCTGAATACAGATAGGGGGGCCACCATTTGCGACCGATCGCATAGATAATCCTTAGGACCAACGGATATACACGTAGTACGAGAAGGCCCATCGACAGCATGAACAGTGCAGGCACAAGGAATAGCAATGGATCGATCTTCAAATCCTTGGAATCCAGTCCCAATGCGACCAAATCGCTCATCCTGCGATGAAATGACTGGAGCAAATAAATCGAGACACCCATTAAGAGAACATCAATATACGTCCTATGCAAGAACGACATCTTCATCTGTCTAGCCATGGACTGCTTGTGCCCCACGATGGTTGCCCGCGTAGCGTTCAATACAGGTATGAGGGTCATAATCACCGACGCGACAACCCCGATAATAGCGTAACGGTACGCATCCCCGTTCAGCTTGACATCAATGGCTGCCCGTTGTACAAATTCCAGGAATCCATTCGAGGCCCCTAATATTTTCGTAAGTTGAAGCCCTAGGAAGGGTCCAATCGCAAGCGCTATTGCGCCAAGTAAAATTCCTTCCAGCGTATAGCTAAGCATCATCTGAATTCTGCTCGCTCCACGGCTTCTTAATACGGCGATCTCGGTCTTCTGTCGCTCCGTAATCAGATTAGCGACCATGAACAAGTAGAAAGCAAGCAAGATCATGACAGGTACATTAAGCGACCAGAGCATCTGTCGAAGCTGCTTTTCTTTTTCATAATAGGTGGAAATAATCTTAATAATCGGTGCCCTTACGGCATTGTTGTAATTACCGCCGAATCGTTCGCTTATGAATTCTTCCATACGGACGATTGTGTTCGTGAAGCCATCCACCGAACCTAGCTTCAACTTGGAGTAATCAAGTGCATGGTACCAGTACGAAGAGATGACTTTCAGTTTGAATCCCTTCGTGATCTCTTTCTCGAACAGGTCGTAGTCTACGAAGAAGGTAGAACTGTATTCATGCAAATCCGTTTGCCAAAAAACGTCATTGTAATCCTTCCGGTCGAATACGCCAACAGGCTTGAACCGAATGTTTTCCTTGATATTATCTTCCTTCACGGTGAATTCGTTGCCCAACACCAGCTTCAGGTTGCCTAACAACGCTTCTGTCACCATGACCTCATATACTCCGTTAACCGGCTCAGACGAAGGATATTTACCGTCGATCAGCTTAATATGGTCCTTGATCCCGGTAATAGCAGATATTTCGGCATATCGGGATTTGGAAGAATCCGCTTGACTCGGGTCGGTTGGTACGATATTGAACCCCATCGTGCTTCGTTGTATATAAGACTCGAGTAACGGAATCGTGAATTTACTTTGCTGGTCACGATAAAACGCATCAGCAAGCAAGAGCTCATCCCTCCATTGCTCCGGCGTCGCCTCATTCGTCAAATACACAAAGGTTGAAATAGCGCCTGGGAACTTTCCAGAATCGCTCTGCAACTTCTCCAAATCTTTGATCAGCAATCTCTGTAGAATAGCATGCGTATAGATCGGCATGGAACTGGCCAAGGCGACAGAGACGACTAGCCCTAATAGAAGACTAAGCTCCAGCCACTTGTTCTTGGCCATCTTGCGAAGAATCATTACGAATAAGGCCACGGAACCACTTCCTATGCATCGATTGTTTAGTCATTAATTGTTCAGGATGATCTTTTGCCCTTCCTTCAGGCCCTTGCGAATTTCGATATCCGTTGATGTTTGCAGCCCTTTCTCCACATCTACTTCTTTACGGCTTTCCCCGTCCAGAATTTGCACATAATCTCTGCCGAGATATGACCTCAGCCCTGCGCGAGGAATGACGATGACGTTCTCCGCGCGATCGGTTACGATCAGTACAGTAGCCGTACTACCGATCTTGGCTTGCTCCTGGAGCTTGTCAACGCCGAATATGATCGTCTTCGCATTTCGTTCCGCCTGAGCTTTGATTTCGGTAAATGGCGAGCTGGACGGCGTTTGCAGCACCTTCCCGGGTACTTCGGCGTTCTGAAGCTTGACCTTGACTTCCATCCCTACCGCAATCCCGCTCAGTTCATTGGAGTTGGAGTTTTCATAGACGAGCTGCACCTTATTCGGGTCGGATACCGTCACGACCGCTCTGTATGCTGTCACTTGATCACCGGTCTTGAGTGAATCCATATAAGTAACGATGCCGCTGATCGAGCTGACCAGCTTCGTCTTCTCCAACTGCTGATGGAGTTGATCCAGCTGGATCTGCGCAGCCTCCACATCGATCATCCTCAGACGAACCGTGGTGATGTTCCCCAACGTCTCCTGCTTGGCTTGCTCCAGCGCGATCTTGACCTTCTCGAGATTCAATTGCTGAACGCGAATCTTACTTTCCAGATCCCCCTTATCCAACTGAGCCACGACATCCCCAGGTTTGATCACATCCCCGAGCTTGACATCAATCGATTGAATGCGCGGTCCGGTTTCCTTGAAGAACAAGCTCTCCGTACTACTGGAATTAACGGTCGCGGTTGCATTCAGCTGTTTCGTAAGCGTTCCTCGCTTCACTTCGTATAACTCGAAATTCTCCTTCACAGGCTTAACAAGCGGTGGCTTCAGTGCTTCTTCCTCGGCCGGGCGCAAGGAGCAGCCGCATATAAGGACAAGCACAGCGCAAGTTGCAAGCGATTTCAATAATGTGTGTTTAGCCTTCATCGACAATGATACCATCCTCCAGTGAGTATACTTGATCGACGACTTCCATAATGGCCGGATCGTGCGTCGTTAATATAATCGTCATTCCTTGCTGCACCAAATCCTTGAACACCTTCAGCACCTGCAAGCCCATCTTGCTATCCAGCTCCGCTGTAGGCTCGTCCGCTAAGATTAAGGCAGGCTGATGTGCGATCGCTCTAGCAATAGCAACCCGCTGCTGCTCTCCACCGGACAATTCATATGGTCGATGCTTCATCCGCGGCTTCAAGCCAACGAAATCAAGTGCTTCCTCAGCCAGCTTCCGATATTGACTCGACGGTGTCCCCGCTATTCGAAGCGCGAACTCTACGTTCTCGTACGCCGACATATATGGAACAAGGGCGAACGACTGGAAGATCAGCCCCATATTACGACGTCTTATCCCGTCCCGCTTCTTCTCCGACAACCCGGTCATCTCTTGTCCGGCAAAATAGATCGCTCCTTCAGTAGGACGGTCTAACGCTCCTAACAGATTAAGAAGGGTCGTCTTCCCCGAGCCGGAACGGCCTCTTAACGCAACGAGTCTCCCTGGGCGGATAGACAAATTGGCGCCGCGTAGAGCCACGACTTCGCCTGCTCCCTTGCCGAACGTTCTCTTGATCCCGATCGCCTTAATAATTGGTTCCTGATGATCTGGTACTTGGTGCATAGCCTCCGCTCCCACTAGTTAGAAGTATCCTATAATATCCTTTTATCACCATATAGTTCAACTCTATCCTGAGTCCAATCAAAAAAATAGACACCTTTTTGTTCGAAATGGTGTCTATTTGTTCGACAGTTCATATTCCTTTGGCGTACATCCGACTATTCGCTTGAACGTCTTGAGGAATGTCTTGGAGTCAGGGAATCCGACTGCTTCGGCAATCTCGTATACCTTCATCTCCCCCGACCGCAGTTTCTTCTTAGCCGCTTCCATCCGAATGAATGTCAACGTCTCACTTAAGGACTCCCCGGTATCCTTGCTATACAGATCACTCAGATAGCTGCGGCTCAGCTTCACATGCTCTGCGATATCTGCTGTACTGATGTTGCGGTGATACTGGTCTCTCATGAATTGAACGGCTTTCTTTACGAATGGGGATGACGTACGGGAAGCCGTCGTCTGTTCAGGCCCGATAACCCGCTGCATCCCCAGCTCTCCATAAGCACGCACCAGCAGCTTCTGCACTTGTTCGATCGTGGCACAGCGCCGCACCACACCTGAATGGACGTACTGGCGCTCGAATTGCTCCGCATAGGTGGAACCAGATTCTCTGGCGTAGCTGGCGGTAAGCGTTAAAATGTCCGCTACGAACGCGGTCACTTCTGCAATCGGCCTCTTCGCAATAGCAAGCCGCTCACCTAGTTCCTTGGCGTGGAACTGATACCCGCGCGTGTTCTCGTGCGCAACAGCACGAAGCAGATCACTTCTACACTCGATCGGCAAGGGTAATTCCAATGAAGCTGATGTCGGTTCCATGACGATGCGATCCATTGTACCGTTATAGAAACGATCGTGAAGTTGACGAGCATGCCATTGTTGGACTAGAGCCAGATCGTCCATGCAACCCGCTCGAACACCAGTACCGATGAACCAGTCAAAAGGGATTGCTTCTTGCCCCTTCTTGAACTCGTGCTCCAGCAATAGTTCGATTCGATCAATAAGCTGCTGACCACGTATCCAATATGCAGCATCATGGTATGAGGCCGGATCGGTCTCTTCGAATAACATGATCACCTGCTCAGTCTCCAGACTTGCCGCCGCGTGGAAGCCTAGCGTTTCCCATCCTAACTCTACCTGGGACGAGAGCTCCCCCTTGTGAAAGAACAGCATGCTGTACAGAAGCTTGCCATTCCCGAACAACTCCTGTTCGAGCTGCGCATCCGCTTGGCCGTTCACTAGATACGCCTGCAGCTTTGCATTAAGCTTGGCCTGCTTCGTCTGATTCAACTCCTGCCGCAACCGTAACACCCGGTCCCGCTCTATCCGACGTTCTTCCAGCTCCTGCTTCGCCTCCATCATGATGTGCAGTAATTGCTCTGGTTCCATTGTAGGCTTCAGTATGTAGTCCTTTGCTCCAAGCTTCATCGCTTCCTTCACCCAGACGAAATCGTCCATGCAACTGAGCACGATCGAACTTACGTCTCGATCGCTCTCTCTGATTTTGCGCAGCAGCTCCAGACCATCCATTCGTGGCATCAACAAATCCGTAATAACCAAATCGACCCCTAGTGTCCCTATGAGTGTCCATGCTTCCTCCCCGTCTTCTGCTTCACCAACAAGACAAAGCCCTGCACTGTCCCAATCGAGCATGGAACGCATGCCCGTACGAATAATCGGTTCATCGTCTACGATCAATACGTTCATGGCCGTCTACTCCTCACTTTGATGCACAGGTAGAAACATTTTTACAGTTGTGCCCTCCCCAGGCCTGTTGATAATGAACATCTTGTAATCGGGTCCGTAGTAGAGCTTGATCTTCTCACGGATATGTGCAATTCCAACCCCGCTCAACCGCTCTTTCGCGAGAGTCCGTCGCTTCACAGGATGTGTCAGAGCAGCAGGTTCATATTCCCCAGCCGCCTTCGACGCAATGCCGACACCATCGTCTTCTACTTCACAGAGTAGCAAATCCCGGTCCACATATGCACGAATGGTAATGACCCCTTCCCGCTTGCCAGGTTCTATGCCGTGTAGAATGGCATTCTCAACAAGAGGCTGCAGAATCATTCTGGGGACGAGACAGCCCGCAGCCAGCTCATCGATTTCAAATGCTAGTCGGATCCGTTCACCATATCGAAAGCTCTGAATGTCCATATAATCTCGAATGAGCCCAGTTTCTTCACGTATGGTAATGAAATCGCCTTTCTTGCCCAAGCTGGCCTGCAGCAGCCGTACTAATGAGCTGACCACTTCAGAAATTTGCGGTGTTTTATGAATTTTGGCTACCCACTTGATCGTATTAAGCGTATTGTACAGAAAGTGTGGATTGAGCTGGTATTGAAGCGCTTCCATCTCTGCTTCTTTCTTGAGTGCTTCTTCCTGCTTCACTTGCTTGATCAATTCTTCTACCCGGTTCAGCATCTGGTTATAGCTCTGACCCAGATCGTTTAACTCGTCCATGCCATCATCAATCCAATACGCCTTCAAGTCACCCAGCTCCGCACGTTTCATTAACCCTCTCAAATGATGCAAGGGCTTGGTCACATGTCCGGCAAACCAGATCGAGCTCACAACCGACACGATGGCAAGTAACATAAACAGCCAGATCAACAAATTTCTCATATTGATCAATGAAGCGTTTGGTTCGACCTTCAGTTCAAGCGTGGAGGACCATTCCACATCAGCCACCTCTAGCTTCGATTGCGACTGCACCGTACCTTTGCTGCTCCAACCGGAACCGGGTACCATTCCAGAACTCATACTCGACGTATAGATGAGACGTTTCTCTTCGTCGTAGATCGCCATCGCACCTTGAAATGACTTCTCTTGAGCGTCTACGATGATTTGATCAATGGAGAATAAGGCGTAAACGGTTCCTGTCTCCATTCGAAGTCTGGCGTCCATGATCGGTTCTGTGTATAGCAGTTTCTGACTGCCTGCACTTGAGCTCGTCTGCGTCTGCGTCTGCGTAGTGATGGAAACCGGAGAGGCCACTGGAATCAGCTTTCTCCCCGGGCGTCCCAGCACAGTGTCGAAGGGGACTTGAGCAGAGCCAGACTGGGCACACAGCGCCTGACCTGCTTCTTCCATCGTGATGCACATTTGCAGGATATACCGATTTTGTGAGAGCTCTTTTTTGAGCAGGAAGTCGATGTATTCCCGTATTCGCTTCTCCTCGGCCATGTCCAGCGGCTGGGAAGTACGACTAACGTAACGGCCAACCCCGTAATCATCCGCAACATGCCTCAACCCCTTGTCAATGGCGACCAACTCGAGCTTCGCCCGTTCCAACAGCCGTTTATGCGTTTGCTCGACGACCGCGGATTGTTCCTCCGAAGCATAGGAAGCCGATTGGGCATAGAAGACAAAGGTCGCCACTATTAGCGGAATCGAACCGACTAGCAGCAAGAACAACAATAACCGAAGTTGAAATCGATTCAGGAAAGCCGAGAATAACGAATTCATGCCGTCACCTGGACCAATCTTGATGCGTGGACCGCTTAAATCCATACATCAGGTAGTACAAGCAGCCGGTCACAAGTGCGAACACGATAATAAATTGCTGGGAGTTGGGGTTGCTTAGCGCAGTAATCGTATCTGCGACAATATGCAGAGGCCGATTGATCAAATCCCATGAATTCCATCTCAGAAAACGGCCCAAGTATACGCCGATACTGCTCAACAACAATACGCACAAGGCAAATATATGTGCCCCAATCGCGTTATGCCGCATTCGAATTAAACGATGGAGCCGGTACAGGGACAACACACCCAGCAGCCAGCCATTGATCGCGCCTAATGCATTGATCGAAATATCATAGTATAGCAGGTTAGGCTTACTAGGTTTGCTGAAATAACCGATATGCACCAGGTCCGTTATAATGTAGGAACAATTCGGGTAGAAGAACAGCCATGCCAGTCCCATGACAACAATCCCCACATTCCATCTCCCGGTTCGCTCATACAAACGGCAGATCCAAGCCGACAGGATGTAGGGAATCCAAGCCAGAACCAGATTCGGGACAAGCCATTGATAGTAATGTTGGTCTGTGACGACCATGCGGATGGCTATCAGCCCCCAACACAAGGCTGTACACGCTAGCAGCGCCAATAGGACGCTGTTTCTTCGAGTCATCTCGATCATAGTCATATTAGCTCCTTGCTGACAAGTTCTGTCTACACAGTATCATACCTAACTTTTTGATAGCAACACAACTCCTTCGCCATCGATTCTTTCCCCACATCCCGACAAGTTTCATTTATTCCCCCCCTGAGAATCGATATGATGCCCTCGAGAATCGATTCGGATCTCTGGAATCCGAGTTTAAAGGTTTCCGTATCGAGGTGCTTATTCGGAGCCGATTGAGGTAACGGATCCCCTAAGCAATTTGACGTACAATTGATGCGTTGACGGTTCCGGGTCAATACCTAACTCCAGCTGAAGTCCGTTGACAAATGCCTTATAATGGTGCCGCAGCGACACATAATCGTTCAGACGTGCATAAGCTTCCAACAAGAGACAGCATACTTCTTCCGAATAAGGATCCTTCTCTTGTAACATACTTAGTCGCTGCAAAGCTTTTCTATTCCGTCCTGCGTTCAAATCATACTCGGATATGCGTTGCATTAAACTTACATATTGCTCCAACAACCTTTTCCTTCTGGGCTTAGCCCAAGCGTAGTCGTATTCTTGCAAGTAATCGCCACGGTAGAGCTCCGCTACGCTCTCCATTAGATCAAGATTGTGTTCTGTAATAACGGGATGCTCCTTCAACTTCTGCTCGAACAAGTCCGCATCCGTCTGCAAGTTCGGTCCCCCCAGGCTATAGCTTTCTTGCTCGAACAGGACGGTCGGCTCGATCCCCCGTTCCTTCAACAGCTTCCTAACCTGATACACCGATGTATGCAGATGAGTGACCGCCTTTTCCGCATCAAGCAATGGCCAGATCGTATCCAGCAAGACGTCACGAGTCATCCATTGTCCGGAATTGTGGAGCAAGCAGGCGAACAGTTCTAGTGCCTTTAACGTTCGCCATTTCATCCGTTTGTCCGAATCTCCCTCCAGCACGAACTGCATGCGTCCAAAGCATAGCACATTCGGCTGCAGGGCATAAACGGATTTCAAGGACAACTTATTCATGAAATGCTGATGCAGCCGATCTAGCGTCTTCCCCAACCTGGCAGGATGGACCGGCTTCAGTACATAATCGATCGCATACAACTCGAAGGCTTCGAGCGCATATTCGGAAAATGCAGTAATATACACGATACGGACATCCGGAGCAATAAGCTGAATGTAGCGCGCGGATTCCAGGCCGTTCATTTCCGGCATACTAATGTCCAGAAACACGACATCCGTCTCCGTGCTGGTGAGATGGTCGAGCCCTTCTCGCGCAGTTGTATATTTACCCGTAATCTCAACTCGGCCGTCCGCCAACAGCAATCGTTCCAGCTGAAGCAGTGCCGGTTTCTCGTCATCAATCAGAATCGCCCTCATCATGCATATTCCTCTCTTCCCTGACTTAAGATGTGCGAATGAATTCGTTTCGGCACTTCGAAGCGAACGGTAGTCCCTTTATTCCATTCGCTCTCAATATGAATACCTCTTCCGTACAGAGCAAGCAATCGTTTATGAATATTGATCAGGCCAATACCGCCCTTTGAACTCGTGTTCCTGGATAGCAGCTTATTCAATTTATCCGGGCTTATCCCGACTCCATCGTCCGTAACCGCCACTTCGATGAGGCTATCCGTCTCCCTAATCCGTATGTGAACCGTCCCTCCAGAAGCCCGTTGCATGATTCCATGCCGGACCGCATTTTCTACAATCGGCTGAATGCTGAGCGGCGGAATCAAGCTCTCCGAGCTATCGTCCACCTCATACTCCACTTTAAGCCGTTCGTCGAATCGGGCTTCTTCAAGAATCAGATAGGACTTTACGAGCTCCAATTCTTTACTCAACGATACCAACTGCTCCCGATTCTGGAAATCGAAGCTGCCCCGCAAATACTGGCTGAGCTCGATAAGCAATCCGGTAGCTTTGTCAGGATCGACTGAACATAAGGAAATGACGGTATTCAGTGCATTGTATAGAAAATGAGGCTTGATCTGGGCTTGCAAGAAAGCCATCTCCGTCTGGATTGTAATCTGAACCGATTTGCGCAGCTCCAACAAAGTATGTACACGGGCTCTCAGCTCCCCGGCATCAACCGGCTTGGACAGGAAATCATTAACACCCGCCTGAAAACCGGTCATCATATCTTCGGGTCTGCTTCTAGCGGTCAACATCAGCACGGGAAGCTCAGAGAGCAGGTAACGACTGCGGATGCTGCGGGTCAGTTCGACACCTGACATGCCAGGCATCATCCAATCGGCAATGACCAGATCAATCTTCGGATTCCGTTCGATCTCTTCCCAAGCCGTTCTTCCTCCATCCTTCGCAATGACGACATAACTTTCCTTAGCCAACAAATTAATGAGCACTTGCAGATTGACTGGATCGTCGTCGACGATGAGAACAGTGCGATCTCCTGCTTCTTTGGGAGCGAATGAGGCAGCCGCTTCCTGTATTCCTCTTCCTATGCTCTCGATAGGTTGTACACTGTAATTACTTGCGGTGCTCTCGGGATGAATGACCGGCACTTCAACCGCAGCGGGCAGCGTAAAATGGAATATGGAACCTAGGCCTACCTCAGACTCGACCCAGATGTGTCCGCCCCCCAGCTCGACAAGCTTTTTCGAAATGCTGAGTCCTAATCCCGTACCGCTGAAATCCCGGTCAGTTCCCTCCCCTCCCTGATCGAAGGAGTTGAATATAGACTCATATCTCCTCTGCTCAATACCTATGCCCGTATCGGCGATAGATATAACAACTTGCTCGTCGTGAACCTCTGCATATACCCGAATTTCACCTTGGATCGTAAACTTGACGGCATTGCCTAACAGATTGAACAATATTTGCCGAAGCCGCTCTTCATCCGTATCCAGATAAGGCAGAGCATCCGGCCATTGCTCTACGAATTCAATCGGCTTGTTGCCTGTCATATGGATGACTACATCCATTACCGACCTAACGACCGTAGGGAGATGGACAGGTTTGCGCTGTAAAATAATATCTCCGTTCTTCAACTGGGAGAAATCCAGAATGTCGTTCACTAGCAGAGACAACCGCTTCCCGGTCGTGACGATCATCGACAGATGACTCGCTTGCTTCCCGTTCATCACCCCCGCAGCTCCATCAATAAGCGATTCTGCCAGATTCACGATACCATGCAGCGGGGTTCGCAGCTCGTGCGACGTATTCGCCAGAAACTCATCCTTCAGTCCGTCCAACGTTAGCAGCTTTCTAGACAACTGCTCGACGTCGAAGAACGATTTGGCAAATCGAATGGCCAACAATGCGGTTTGGGTTAGAACAAAGATCACCATCTCATACGGGACGACGTCCTGTGGAACCACCATACCCGCTAAATTCATCAAATTCACTACGATGACTAGTAAGATGCTGATCAAGCTAATTGCGCTGAGGAATTTATACTCGTACTTCCCCCTCAAGCTTCTGATCATGGCGAGGCATATGCACAATATGGAGATAACCGCAATACTGTTCCACACCCCTTCCAAGCGTGAGAAGAATACGGAAGGCAGCAGTAAAGCAATCAACAATGTACCGATCGTCACAACCCGAGAGAGCTGTAAGATTCGCAATGGAATCGTGCTCGGCATGGAGACCGACACATATAGAATCAAGAAATAATAGAAAACGGCCGATGAGGATAGCTGCAACTTGATTATGGCTTCGTACGGAATCTCGTTTACAACCGCAGGAAGCAGCTTCTCGCCATGGGTTAGCACGTACAATACCGCCGACAAGCAGGAGATGCCCAAGTACAGGAGGGACCGCTCTTGCTTGCGTAGAAGGTACAGGGCCAAGAAGAATATGCCTGGCATCAAGAATCCCGCTGTAGTTATCAGATCACCCGCAATCGCCCATTCGCGGTTGCTCATCACGGCATGCTGATCGCCGAATTGGATCGGCATGATCATGCCACCCGACGAATAGCTGTAATTGGATACTTGTACGATCACATCTACTTGATCTCCATCAACTGGGGTCATCCCTGTGTAGGGGACATTGTTCGGCACGTAATCCGCTTCCGATGTTGCTGGAAAACCGCTGGCTCCGACTTCTTGTATCCCGATAAACACCCGGTTGGCTATGCGAATATTCGTCGTATGGACACCGTATACAGTCTCATTCCCGTTCAGTATAATCCGTAAGCGATATGTCCCATACCCCAGCGCCTCACGTGAGCCATCTGCTCCTAAGTAATCATTCCATTTACCCTGTACGCTTACGATCGCTGACAGGTCAGGGCGAGGAGCATTGGCGGGTCGGTCAACTTGGAACGAGGCCGGAGTCAACAATTGATTTCTATAAAATTCCCATTCCCCGCGTAGAGGGACGGTGCCGCTCTCAGAAAAATTCCAATGTCGTAAATCCATGACACCGGATACCGCCTTGGGATCGTGTTTGGCATCGTATGTCCATTGAGCAAGCCAGTAAATGGGAAGTAATACAACAAGGATGAACACGGCGCTCCTAATCAGCCATCTTCTTAACACAATCTGTCCCCCGCGATCCATCGTACGTAATAACCATACAATTCTAGATAGTGGCGGGATTTTCCTGTGCGCTCGGACAACAAAAAGGCTCTGGACAGTCTTATAAGGCTGTCTCGAGCCTTGCTCATATTTCATTTTCAGATAAAATATGTATTCCACTTAGTTAATAGATTGGTCGGAACAAAATCAGCAAGCCATACTCCATTGTTTGCATAATAGAATTTTATCCCTTGCTCTGCCGCTTCTTCAGCATTTACATGAACGGATTGCCATTAGTAATTCTTGAAGTCCACAGTACCCCTCGTGATCCAGAATGATGCCAAATTGTTCTGGTGCGTGCCTGAGCATTTTACTCTTGAATTTGCAGAGATTTTCTTCCTGTATACTTATTAACATATTGCCTCCACTCTCCAGGAGTTTTAGCTTGAGTGTACCACAGAATCGAATTCCTGCTTGTAATAAACTGGATGTATCTATTAGAAATAACATTTATACTGAATATATAACATTATTGAAGGAGTAGTAGTTATGTCAAAGTTCATGTTCCCAAATATCGAGACCGAGAGACTGGAAT
>NZ_JBFUIX010000046.1:0-53359 GCF_056401635.1 Paenibacillus sp. P4_E11
ACTAGTAGCCAAGCATGGGGAAGTGCTATATAAGGAAGCATTTGGTATTGCGAATAAAGGTTTTGGAATTCCGAATCGAACCGACACCAAATTTAATCTGGGTTCGGTAAACAAGATGTTTACTGCAGTTGCGATCATGAGGTTAGCAGAAGACGGGTTGTTGAACGTAAATGATAGGATCGGCAAATACTTGCCTCATTTCCCATCGGATCTGGCTAACCGAGTTACGATTCACCATCTGCTGACGCATACATCGGGAACAGGACTGTATTGGAATGATAAATTTAAGGCGAAATTTACACAACTCAAACGTGTTGATGATTATATTCCACTCTTCATCGAAGACCCCTTATTATTCGAACCTGGAACCAAATGGGCATACAGTAACTCAGGGTACATCATTCTTGGAGCGATTATCGAATCTGTGACAGGAGGGGATTACTTCTCATTTGTAAAAGATAACGTGTATGTACCGGCTAATATGCTCAACACAGATTGTTATGATCTGGAGTATGATGTTCCTAATCTAGCAGTTGGCTATACTCGCGTCGGTACAGAAGATGATGGTCCATGGCGTAATAATACATTTCTCCATGTCGTAAAAGGAGGCCCGGCAGGAGGAGGATACTCCACAGTAGAGGATCTTCTGCATTTCGACATTGCGCTCCGCACAAACAAGTTACTTAGCCCGGAGTGGACTACACTTGCTACGACCGACAAGTTCCTTTCGCAGGAGAGCCCGGATATGAAAATGCGGCACGGATACGGATTTATGGATTTGAGGACGCAAGGGGAAAGGATCATAGGTCATAACGGCGGATTCCCTGGTGTCAGCGCGCTTTTGAACATGTATATGCACAGCGGATATACGTTAGCGGTACTTTCTAATTACGACATAGACCGAGGCATTAAGGGTGTACATCTGAAATTTGATGAGTTGCTCTTTAGAAAGCAGACAGTCTAAACCACGGAGTAACGGACATAGGATTCGCTATTCATTTCCAAAACACCGTATTTCACCCGCTTACGGACATACGATCCGTTAATGGCAGTAAATCCGTAGAAATCGGCTCCAAGTCTTGTGAATAACGGAATCTGTGTCCGATAAACATCCATATGGGCACCTCAGGACGGATATAACGGATCTACGGTCCGAACGTACGTTACTCTTCTAAAATAACAGGAAAGGAGGTCAACGAATGGAGACCCAATACATCCAAATCGCAGCCATCATTGGCACTGTTATTTTAACGGGTGTCGCCATCTTTCAAATCTTGCTCTTGCTTGGATTTCCACTAGGGGAGTACAGCTGGGGCGGGAGGCACAAGGGAGTGTTGCCGCCGATATTCCGTTGGATGAGTCTACCATCGGCCATTCTTCTATTGTTTATGGGCTTTGTCTTATTAATACATACGAAAGTGGTTTCGATCAGCGGCACCCTTATACCTACACATATATGGGTATGGATCATTACGATCTTCCTGGGTCTGAACACATTAGGGAATCTCGCATCGAAAAGCAGAGGGGAGAAACTCGTCATGACCCCTCTATCCGGTATAACTTTTGTATCGTGCTTAGTTGTGTCCATTTTTGGTGGGTGAGAATCAGAGGGCAGATCGGTATCGTCTCCCAGAATAATATTTATTATGATGCGACGGATTTCAGATGTGCCGTTCGTCTATATATGGAATTCACACGATTGTGAAAAAATTTCAGTATGGGAGTGGTTGACCAATGGACGAGAACAACAAGAAAGCAACTTTCTACGACGGGTTACAAGTGAGACTGGTATCAGATCTTCAGAAATCTCTTGCTTATTATCGGGAGGTACTAGGTTGTGAGACGAGTGGTTGGGGGCATGCCAATCGAGGGGGAATGAAATTAATTCTTCAGCAAGCCCGGGATAAGAGTGAGGTCAGGCCGAACCAGGTGTCAGCGAAGCGAGATACATATCCGACAGATTGGCAAGGCCCTGATCTGGGGTGGGATACGTTTGTTCATGTGGATTATGAAGAGTTCGATGCGTTGGTAGCAGAAATGAGAGCAAGCGGAGCTAACATTATCCTGGGACCTATAGAATCGACACATAGCAATGGGGTGCTTTTCAAAAACCTGTATATCCAGGACCCGGACGGATATATCATCGTATTCGGATGATGGTATAAGACAATAGTCATAACCTGAAGAAAGACCGAGTGCCACAAGCGCTTGGTCTTATTGGATATTGTAGAACTTTCCGGCTGCTTATGGCTGAGGTCGTTATTCGAACGTTTTTCAAGAGTTACAAGTCCATGCGGGTGTCAAATAAAGAAAAGGTGTTGACAATTGGATGCTATTGATATATCTTTAAATCAAGATAAATGAATTTAAAGTAAATTGCAGGAGGTGGTTGAGTTGCCAATGTCAGTCGATGAGGGTCAGAACGAATCGCTTAAGTTGTTCGTAGTCCTGTCCAAGGCGTACAAGTCCTTAATGGAGAAGACATCTCGTGATGCCAAGAAGTACAACTTATCTCCTTCGGAATTTGGAATTCTTGAGGTGCTGTATTCCAAGGGGCGAGTTCCGCTGCAGCAAGTAGGAGAGAAGATATTGATTACAAGCGGAACGATCACATACAACATAGACAAGCTTGAGCAGAAGAAGCTGTTACAGCGCGTACCCTGCACGGAAGATCGTAGAGTCGTTTATGCAGAGCTTACAGCAGCTGGGAGCGAATTATTCGATCATATTTTTCCCCAGCATGTGGCWTATATCCACGAACTGATGAGCGGTCTTACCTCGGATCAGAAGCGACAAGCGATTGAACTGCTCAAGCTATTGGGTAAAGGAGCGAAGAACAGCTAGTCGCTTTTTCATGCCAAATATCTTGAATTAAAGAAATTTGAATATGAGATAAATGAAGGGGTAATCTAAGATGAGTGAGTTCAGTCAAGTTGTTAAGGAACGCAGGTCAGCGGTCAAATTTATTCCGAATATCGAGCTACCGCAACAAGAGTTGGAAGACATATTCAGCTTGGTGAAATATGCGCCATCAGCTTTTAATCTACAGCATACGCACTATGTGGTTGTTCAAGATAAGCAAGTGAAGGAGAAGGTATACGATGCCGCGTACAAGCAATACAAGATTCAATCGGCTTCCGCCGTCGTTCTAGTGTTCGGTCACATGGATGCATACCGCAATGTGTCGACCATCAACGAAGGGCTGCTTCATCTGAACGTGATCAGCAAGCAGGAATATGACCAGGAAGTGGAATCTGTTACGTCGTTCTACGAGTCAAGGGGAGACGTGTTTATGCGGGAAGAAGCGATCCRCAATGCGAGTCTATCCGCTCAGTTGTTCATGCTTGCGGCCAAGGAGAAGGGGTGGGATACTTGTCCTATGATCGGATTTGACCCAGCAGTTGTGCAAGATATTGTTCAGGTGCCGGATCGCTATGTACCTGTTATGCTCATTGCCATTGGCAAAGAAGACACGGCAAGGCAGCGCCCGCGCGGTTATCGGAAGCCCGTCGGAGAGTTCGTCAGCTACAACCGTTTTTTATAATCCACCCATTCCATATCACTAGGAGGCATATCAGATGCAAACACGTGTATACACACCTACTATGCAAGCAACAGGCCAATTTGATGGCGGGAAGATTCAGGAGCAAAAACCGATCGGCTTTCCAAGGGAAGGCTCCGTTGTAAAACGTGTCGGTCCGTTATTTTACTGGGCGTGGGCGACGTCGAGCGAAGAGGCGATGATCGGACTACATCCGCATCAAGGATTCGAGATCATGACTTATGTGGTTCAAGGTAAGAGTGTGCATGGAGATACATTAGGTACGAATAGCGAAGTAGGTGCGGGTGGGGTTCAGGTTATGCAGACAGGCTCCGGGGTAAGCCATCAAGAGAAGATAGCTGCGGACTCAGAGCTCTTCCAGATCTGGTTCGAGCCCTATCTGAACGAAGCGGTCACCAGACAGCCTACTTATCGGCAGTATGAGCATCCGGTATTCCCTACACAGGCTGGGTCAGGTACACAAGTGAAGACGGTTATCGGCGAGGGAGCTCCAGTCGAATTGGTGGCCGACGCCAAAATGTGGGATGTGGAGGTCGAAGCGGGTGCACACTATACGCATACGACAGCTGCGGGGCATACTTTAACTGCACTTGCGATTCGTGGACACGGTACTTGGATGAATGCAGGTGAAGCGCAGGGTGTAGACTTTAATCACAAGGACTTCATCCTGGGCGCTGTCGATCTCGATACCGAAGTCGTCTTGCGCAACACGGGTGAGGAGCTAATGCGGCTTATTCTAATTGAAGTACCTACAACAGTAGATTACCCATTCTATCGTTAATAAGTATCCGTTACACGACCGGGAAGCCTTCCCGGTCGTATTGTTGCTTGATTTGCTTTCACTTAACTGGAGCGCTCATTCGTGCCGTATCGCCTTCATATATTCTTCGGGCGATTTGCCGATCAGTGCTTTGAAGTCTTTGATGAAATGGGCTTGATCGTAGTAGCCCAAGTCTTGCGATAACTTCGGCCAGTCTGTGATCTCGCCTTGTTCCATTCGATCGGCTGCCTCTTGGAGACGATACCGCTGAATGACCCATTTCGGGCTGACTCCGACGTAGCGACTGAATAGACGCTGCAAGGTTCGCATGCTTATGTCGAATCGGCTCGCAATATCCTCCACTCGAACGATCTCCCGATCATGGATGGCGGTTTCAACGATTCGATTGATCAATTCAACCCGCTCGTCCTTTTCGGGAAGATGCTCGAGCAAGTAGAGCTCTGCAAGTCGGGCCATCTGGTCCCCATCTTCCTGGGCCCATATTCGCTCCTCCAGCTCAGTAGCTTCAATCCCGAATACGTCCCGGAAAGGGAGGATGTGATCGGTAAGCTTGGAGACCGGCTGCTTCCAGAACGGATAAAATCCTCCAGACCGGAACTTAACGCCCAGTACCGTACCTTCGTCTTGGAGAAAACGAGTAAACTTGGAGCTTGGAACGCCGTAGACCCCGGTAAACAGTCCGCTGGACGTTTTCTCGAAAGATAGGTTAATGTTGGGATACGACAAGATCGTTTGCTCATAAGGGGATTGTCCCCGCAAGTCCCAGCGTACTACCCAATAATGCTCTATCAACGAGGCTAATTCCGGAGCAGGCTCATAGCGCATAAGAGAGAAATTCCGCATGCCGGCTTCCGACTGCAGGATGCCCCTGGTGGACGAATGGTCTGTTGATTTCATAGATTCTCTCC
The DNA here is from genome assembly GCF_056401635.1 of Paenibacillus sp. P4_E11. Classification (NCBI taxonomy): domain Bacteria; kingdom Bacillati; phylum Bacillota; class Bacilli; order Caryophanales; family Paenibacillaceae; genus Paenibacillus; species Paenibacillus sp. P4_E11. The sequence continues at coordinate 5,252 of NZ_JBFUIX010000046.1, forward strand.
TCATCTGAACGGCTTGTCGCGAATTTACAATACATGAGAAGTTCAAATGCTCTATATTAAGTCTAGCAGGTAGATGCTTCTCCAGCAATCAATCACTAATGTAATGGAGGCTACATGATGGACGATCTCAAGTATGTGCAGTATATCGGAGCCAAGCCGGAAGACGTATGGCGCGTATTCGTAACGCCGGAAGGAACGAAGGCGATCTTCTTCGGATGCATTCTCGATTCTACATTCGAAATTGGGTCTCCTTATGCCTACAAAGGACCAGGCAACGATGGTGAGGAGACGGTTCACGTCTATGGGACCGTGCTCGCGTTCGAGGAGAATAAATTGATGAGTTATACCGAACATCCCGGCCCCACGTATCGCGACAATCATGCTGAACTGGAGACGAGAGTTACACTGACATTAGAGGCGGTTGGCAATTGTACGAAGCTAACGCTGATTAACGATAAGTGGCCGGCGGACCATCCTTCCTACGCAAGTACCAACGATAGTTGGCCTATGATTTTAAGTAATGTCAAGACATATGCCGAGACAGGAAAAACGCTGGATTTTGGCTGGTGATGCGACGAACGGGTTCACAGGAAAGGCGGTGACGTCTGATTGCAGACATTCACCGCCTTTTTTTTCGCTGCGATTCGTGTTCATTCATGACCGTTCTTCTTGCGCTTCAAGTCCCGATTCGTTACATATCACGACGCGATATAGTGCGCAAGCATGAAAAGCCTAAGTGTCCGAACCGCCAGCCAGCTCCGCAATATGTAGCACAACCGGGCAATGATCGCTGCCTAATACATGCGCATCGATCTGTGCGTCTGTTAAGAATGGGCCCAGTCGAGAGGAGGCGAGGAAATAATCAATACGCCAACCCACATTCCGTTCTCTCACCTTGGGCATATTCGACCACCACGTATAAGCGTCATCCTTATCGGGGTAGAAGAACCGATACGAATCGAGGAATCCGGCTTCCAGCAGTTGCGTCATTTTGCCCCGCTCCTCCAAGGTGAATCCGGAGTTGTTGCGATTGGACTTGGCGTTCTTCAGATCAATCTCCTGGTGAGCGACATTCAAGTCCCCGCACACGATTACCGGCTTCAGAGCATCCAGTTGCAGCAGATACGTGCGGAAGCGGTCTTCCCATTCCATCCGATAGTCCAACCGGGTCAGATCGCGCTTGGCATTCGGCGTATATACATTAACGAGATAGAAGGTGTCGAACTCCAGCGTAATGATCCGACCTTCAGGTTCTTCGTCTTCTTCGATGCCATATCGTACGGAAAGCGGCTGTTGCTTGGTGAAGACAGCCGTTCCAGAGTAACCCTTCTTCACAGCATAGTTCCAATATTGCGAATAAGCGCCATCCTGCTCCAGGTTAATCTGGCCTTCTTGCAGCTTCGTCTCCTGGATACAAAATATGTCCGCATCCGTCTCCTTGAAATATTGTTCAAAACCTTTATTGACACATGCCCTTAACCCATTCACATTCCAGGATACCAGCTTCATCCTTGTTTCTCCCCTGTCTGAATGACGATGATAGTTGATTTATTTAGTGTAACATACAACTTGACCCCTGCCGATACGATCGTGGTAATTGTCGCTTTTTTACAATACATGTTTGTCGGATGTCGTGTACATTGTGCATAATCGAGATAGAGGACTGGTTGTACAAGCCATAGATGAAGGGGTGAGAGAATGGCGGTTTATATCGCGCTGTTGCGTGGGATTAATGTAGGCGGGAAGAACATGGTCAAGATGCCGGAATTGAAAAACATGCTGGAAACGATGGGCTTAGGCCAAGTGAAGACCTATATTCAGAGCGGCAATGTAGTATTCGAATCGGCACAATCGGCGGAACTATTACGTGAGCGAATCGAACGGGAGTTCCAATCGAGGTTCGGCTTTTCGGTGACTATAGTATTGCGAACGGCCGAACAATGGCGTCAGCTTATCGAGAATTGCCCGTTCCAGCAGACTGCACTATCGGAGGGGCAGAGCATTCATATTTCTTTGCTGACTGAAGAACCTTCACCCGAAGTGCTCCGCATCCTATCGGAAGCGAATGATGGAATGGATGAGTACGAGGTGCTTGACCAACAGGTTTATTTCCTGTTCCGGCAAAGTGTGCTCGATTCGAGACTGGCCAAAGGCTTGCAGAAGCTGGGGAACACCGTGACATCGCGGAACTTGAATACGATCGTTAAGCTTGATTCCATGGCCGAAGCGATGAAGGCTTGACACAATTAATGGACCGGGTGAGTTAGCACCCGGCCTGTAATTAACGCGTATTCACTCAGGGAGATTGGCTAATCGGACCATATCCTTGTGGTCAATAATCGTCTTCTCATAGTCGGCATGCACGCTATGAATCATCGCCGTGCTTACTTCGCGGAGTGATATGACGACATTTGGGAATAGCCGCCTCAGAACAGGATACATCCAACCCATGTAGCGATAGTAGGGTTGAGCATTGTTCAACCCCGGGATAGGCTGCATATAGCCAGGACGGAACATATATGCTCGTTTGAAGGGCAGGCGCAAGATGGCGTTTTCCGTTCGGCCCTTGACTCGGGCCCACATGCTCTTGCCGTGTTCCGTACTATCGGTTCCCATTCCGGTTACGTAGCAGAACACCATGTCGGGATTCAATCTGGCGAGCAAGCCCGCGACGTGCATAGTAAGGTCATATGTTAACCGTGTATACTCAGCTTCCGTCTTCCTGACCGAGGAGACGCCCAGGCAGAAGAAACAAGCATTGTAACCGCTTAGATGAGACTCGATCGGAGAGAGGTCAAGGAAGTTATCGTGGATAATTTCTGATAATTTGGGGTGCGACATTCCACAGGGCCTGCGGGTGATAACTAACACCTGTTCCACATTGGGATCGAGCAAGCATTCATGCAAGACGCCTTCACCGACCATTCCTGTAGCGCCGGTAATGATCGCTCTAATCTTGTCCTTGTCCTTGCTCTTGGAACCGTCTGATTGCATGGAATGGGACCCCCTTATGCGCGATGCGCGCGTTCGCCCTGTAAGCGATGTTGGACAGAATATTATAGGATTGCTGGAGCATTGTCAATTCACAGAAAGAGCAGGAGGGATCAGGATGGAATGGAATTACTACAATACATTCATCACAGTCGCTGCGGATTGTCCGGCCTCGAAGGGTACGGTTCCGCCAGACAAGAAGGGTGGGAAGACGAAAGCCGGCATTGAGTTCGAATTGGTCTCCGCGAATCCGTATATCTACACCCAGGAAGAGCTGCTGTTTGAAGTGCATATTCGTCACAAAGCCATTGCGCCAGAGGAGCTCGAGGCGCATGGGACGCAGCTCCGAGACGAATTCTACCAAGTGCCGATGCCTTGCTTGCGAGCATCGATGCTGCCCAAGAAGTTCGGGTGGGGCTTGCATTTCAACAAGGCGGGTAAGGTTGCGCTCGTTCCAATCGAGTCTGAACATTATCAGCATTTTGTTGGGGGCCACGAGGAAGAGGTGAAATTGGTGCCTGCGATGCGGAACAATCGCCCGCGTGCCAATATATGAAATTGAATTCCCAGTACCAGCTCTGATCGAGTAACTCGTCAACTTTTATGTGGTGACTTCTACTATCCAATTAACGGTGTTGGAAGCGTCAGCGCCTTCAAGAGCGGAGCAAAACGTCATGGAAATAGAATTGACAACATTAGGAGGGATTGTTACAATTTATTTGCCTCCCGAACCGGGAGCGCTCCCAAATGGACAAATAGGAGGTCGCTATGAACAAGCTAGTTCAGATGCTTCAACAGAAGACGGCGTTGATCGTCAGCCTGCCCGGCAACTCTCTGGAGCTGTTTCAGGCTGCGGTAGAGGGTGGAGCCGACGCGATCAAGATTCATTTCAACATCGAGCATCGCGCGAGTGGGACACAATTCGGCTCTACCACCGAATATGGCGAGCTGCTCTCCGACATGTGCAGGTCCTTTGAAGGTCCGATCGGCGCGGTAGTAGGGGACTCGATCCAGAAGGTCACGCAGGAGGAAGTGAATCAGCTGGTGGTGGCCGGTGCGGATTTCGTGTCCTTGTACGCACACCATGCGCCAGGCTGGCTGCTCAGCAACAACGAGATCAGTAAGATGATAGCCGTGAATGGCGACTATGAGGAAGGGGCCGTGTCCGCTTATCGTTCCTTACCGATCGAGATGTTGGAGGCTTCCATCGTTCCCGCTCAGGAGTATGGAAGCCCGCTGTCCATCCAGGATTTGCTGCAATACCGGTGGTTGGTGGAACGATCGGGCAAGCCAGTTATCGTACCCAGCCAGCGCAGCATACGAGTCGAAGAACTCGAAGCGCTTCAACTGGCGGGCGTTGGTGGTGTGATGATCGGCGCGATGGTGACCGGCAACGACACGGGCTCCATATATGAAGCGACCCGCAGGTTTCGCCTCGGATTAGACCAGTTGTTGCGCTGAGCTTTTTTAAATGGGAGCGCTCACATTCGCAAAAAACGTAGATACGCAATTGGCGGTTCAGCAGGACTGAGTGGGTGAGTTGAACCTGAAGATGCCAAACCAATAGATGAATTTTATTGCTGAATACATTCAAAGAGAAAAATACGTTATTCCGCTGGCGGGCCACTTGGGAATTGAACTCAAGAAAGGGAGTGTAATCACATGACGAGGCAACCTCATATCGCACTGGTTCCATTGGATAGCCGTCCGTGCTGCCAATGGTTCCCTCAGCAAATCGCCGCGATTGCGGGCGTGCAACTGCATACGCCCCCGATCGAGCTGCTGGGGAAGTTTATGAAGTCCGGGAGCTGTGCCAGTATCCGCGATTGGCTGCTCGCGGCCGCCGAACAGGCGGACGGCTTGGTAGTGGCAGCGGATCAGCTCGCCTTCGGTGGCTTGATCGCCTCGCGGACGAACGAGCGGACGTTGGAGCAGGCCAAGGAAACGTTGGACGTGCTGCGGACGATCAAGGAGAAGCATCCGAACAAGCCGCTGTTCGTCTCCAGCGTGCTTATGGGGATTACGATCACCGGGAGAAATGCTGAATACGTGCATTATAAGGAGTTGGTGCAGCAGTATTCGGAGCTATTCGACCGGCACCACCGCTTGAGGGAGGTCGGGCTGGAAGCGGAATTAGCCCAAGTGCAGGCGCAGATTCCGGCTGAAATTCTGGAAGACTTCCTGCAGGCGCGCAAGCGAAATATGTTCATCCATAAGCTGTTGATTGATTGGGCGGCTGAGGGCGTCATTGATTACTTGAACATTACGCAAGAGGATGCGAGCGCCGTCGGCGTGCATATCTCCGAGCAGATGGAGCTGCAACGATACATGTACGAACGTCATGCGCAGGCGAAGTCCATTCTGTATCCGGGCGCGGATGAAGCGACGCAGACGTTGCTTGCCCGCATGTTGCAAACACTCGGCAAGCGCAAGGTCAAAGTGTTCGTACGGTTCACATCGGAGTCCGGCAAGCTTGCCATTCCGAAGTATGAGGATCGTCCAATAGAGGAGACGGTGAAAGCCCATCTCTGGGCGGCCGGTACCGTGATCGTCGACTCGCCGCTGGACTCGGACTTGATTCTGGCCGTGAACCCGCCCATGATGCACATGAACAATGATGGCAAAGAATCGCAGGAGGTGAAAGCGTGTTTCGATTCGAGGCATTTGCTCACCGATCTGGTGGAGAACGCTCGGTATTATATCAAGCAGGGCCGCCGGGTGGCGATTGCAGACGTCGCGCTGCCGAATGCGTCGGATATGGAGCTTGTGCGGTATTTGCTAGACGAGCGACTTTTTACCCGGCTGTACGGTTATGCGGGCTGGAATACGGCGGGCAATACGCTAGGCACTTGCATTTCCCAGGCGGTGGCCCGCACGCTGTATGACCTGTCAGGTATTGGGGTGGGCATGGATATCGACATCGACATCAACATGACTTCCAAGACGGACGTTGTCGTGAAGGCGAATGAGGTGCATACCTCATTCTTGCTGTCACGCTTGCTGGACGAATGGGGCTATCAGGCCCAGGTCCGGGGGGAAACGCACAAGTGGATCGTGTCCCATTTGCCCGTCAGCCCGTGGGATCTGGAATCACACTATGACCAGGTCAATGCGCTCGTCGCGGAGCGTATGGAGGAGCTGTTCGCGGCCACGAAGCCACTGCTTGTGAATGCAGAATCGGCGGCTGCCGGGCTTCTCGTTCGAGATGTGCGGCTAGCGTCTGTAAGTCTGCCTTGGAACCGTATATTCGAGGCTGACATACATGTGGACGTGAAACTGGGTTAAATGGGTTAGGGGGGCCTGGGACCTCGGGACTTGCCGAAATGACGCCACCCAAAAAGAAACGCCTTAAGCTGCACTTTCATGTGCGCGCTGCAGGCGTTTTTTGTTACCTATACAATTGTACCTATCCATATTGCGTACGCACCTTGCATGGATTCAACTCTTGGGCTGCCACACCTTGAATTTGTTCCAATCGGGATCGTAGAAATTGAATTCCCAGTACCAGCTCTGATCGAGCAGTTCGTCGACTTCAATGTTATGACTTCTCGTGTACTCGTACAGCTGTGCGATATCGGACGTCTGGAAGCAGATTGCCGGCATTTCATAATGCGTTACGCCCGCGATCCAATCACCGGTGTGGAAATTCAACGTTTGCTTCGGCGTGCATTCCAGCAGGAATATTTCTTGTTTTCCTGCCAGCAAGTGATCGCCCTCTACGAGGAGTCCAAAGTGCTCGACGAACCACACGGTGGAGCGCTGCTTGTCCGTAACCGGAATGTATACCGCATCGATGCTCGTTAATAGGGCTTTCTTCGATTCTGGCTGCTCCATAGTATCCTCCTGATTATATCCACGATTTTCCGTACGCGTGCTTGGTTCGGTCCTCTTGTCTTCGATCTGAAGATTGTTAATATCCACACCCTCTATAATAAATTCGGTTCCATGCGGGATGTTCCTGCCGGGTTGACAAGAAAAAGAAACCCATATATTATGTATAATTATTCATTAATAATAATAAATATACATTACGAGGTGCAATTGTGAACCATCTTTTAACATTGCAGGAGCTCAGTAAGGCTGATCTACAAGCGATTATTCATAAGGGACTGGAGATCAAGCGCCATCCGGAAGCCTACTACCAAGCATGCTATCGAAAAGGGCTTCTGATGCTGTTTCAGAAAACTTCGACACGGACTTATCTTTCCTTTCAATCGGGGATTCAGCAGATGGGTGGTTACCCGGTTACGATGGATTGGGATTCGAGCAACTTCAGCCTTTCTCCCATCCAATACGAGGCCCGGTATGTCTCGAGAAATTGCGATATCATCATGGCCAGGCTCAAGAACCATTCCGATCTCCTTCAACTGGCCCAATATTCCAACGTACCTGTCATTAACGGATGTTGTGACAAATACCACCCCTGCCAGGCATTGGCCGATCTCATGACGATCTATGAGGTGTCCGGGACGTTCGAAGGGATCACTCTAACGTACGTGGGGATACATAACAATGTGGCGAATTCACTTGTGGCAGGCTGTATGACGTTGGGCATCCACCTGATTCTCGTGACGCCGATTGTGAATGAGCCCTCGTGGGACGAGTCCTTGATGCAAGCTGCCTATAGCAGCGGCTATGTAACGGAGATGGACAGCTTATCTACGGCCGTTGCCCAGTCGGATTATGTATACACAGACACCTGGATCGATATGGAGTTTTATAGCGACCCGGATTACCAGGACGAGAAGGAACGACGCCTTCGGACGATGCTGCCCTTCCAACTGAACCGCGATCATCTTCAGGGGTATTCACCTTATATTATGCATGATATGCCGATTCATCCCGGGTTCGAAATTGCCGAAGATCTGGTCGAATCCGAGAAATCGATCATCTATCAGCAGGCCGAGAATCGCATGCATGTGCAGAAGGCGCTTCTTCTGCATTTGCTCGAATCATCCTCCTAGGGCTGTCCGCCGATGTGAGAGTCACCTCGTTTCGGCTCTTTTTTAATTGAGGGCTTGCTTGTCGTACAAGGTCTTGTAGAGCGCATGTCCGGCAAGGAGGAATATGGAAGGGGTATGCAGAATATGTCCTCCTAAGTAAATCATTGGAACATTTAGGAGGAAAAATCATGGCCTATTGCACACAATGCGGCAACCCTATTACGGAGGGAGAGTCGCACGATTGCACAGCTCAGGAATTGGCAGCTACCGCAACTGTTGCTCAGAAGGGCGAATTTGTCATCGGAAGCTATACACTGAATAATGGAGTGTTGTTGAAGCTTCTGAAGAATCCGTACTCCAGCCTGCAATTGGACCCGACCAAGGATATCCTGTACGGCGTGCTCGGTATGGTCGTCTCCGTTCTCGGCTTCTTTCTATGGGCATTGGCGTTGCAAAAAGGTCTCGTTGACGCGATTTCTTCCGCATTGGGAGGACTGGACTTTTTCGGCGTGGGCTCTACGATCAAAAAGAAGGTATCGATCGCTCCGAACGCTCTGCTGATAGGTCTCGTTTCCATGATTGGCTTGTTAGCGATCTTGGGGGCTGTTGGGAACTGGCTGGGGACGCGCAAGGCGGGAATCAAAGAGATCGTCACTTATTTGGGAGCGATGCAACTGACATTCGGTGTGGGGTATATAGTGGCCGCCATTCTCTTATTTGTCTCGATCAAGTTCTCCCTCTTCCTCTTGATGATCGGGCTGCTGACGACACTGCTGTCCACGGTGATGGCTTCGCATGACATACATAGCATAGCACGGGACAAGCGTATGCCTGCCATCACAGTGAGCCTGACAGGTTACATTGTTGGGGTTGGTGTGATTTATACACTGTTTGCTTAGCGACTTTGCTGTTCGGTCTTTACTCATTTTTCACGAAGATTTCACATGTGGGCCTGCAGACAAAGAGGGATTATGGTCGAATCCGCTAATATCCTAGTAGTGCACCAACTTACCAATAAGGCTACAGGAGCGATTAGGGACACATGCGACAGGAATTAAGCTATTTTCTCCAACTGGCGGACGCCGTCATCATTACCGACCATGCCCATCTTGTGCTTGGCGTGAATGACAAATATGAAGAGTTAACGGGCTTCGAGCACAGTCAGATTGTCGGCCTGAAGGCCGGGTTTCTCAAATCCAAGTTGACGCCGCGGACTACTTATCAGCAGATGAAGGCGATGCTTGCGGATAACAAGCCGTGGTCAGGTGTGTTCATCAATCGCAAGAAATCGAGGGAAATCTGGCACTCGCATATTACGATTACTCCGATCGTCTTGGATGAAGAAACATACTTGGTGGGCGTATTCCGGGATATGAATCAATTGTCGGAAGGCGTTTATTTGTCGGAATCTCGGAAAAGTAAAATCCAGGGCGAAATCCTGAAGGTGCTTGCGATTTCCTGCGAAATCCGCGACCCGGCCATTGAAGAGCATCTGACACGTGTGCAGGAGTGGACGGCTGCCTTGTTGCAAGCATTCACCGATGAATCGGATAGTAAGATGAGCGGTGATTACAAGCAGCATATCGTCAACGCGAGCATCATGCACGACATCGGCAAGTCGGGTATTCCCGAAGGGATCCTCTACAAACCCGGCAAGCTCACCTCTTACGAGCGTAACATTGTAGAGACTCATCCGCTGATTGGCGTTGATATACTGAACAAAATCTCGCATGAGCTTGATGACGAGTTGATGACGCAGGAGCTGCAAGTGGCTCGGAATATTATTGCGTATCATCATGAGAAATGGGACGGATCGGGGTATCCGTACGGGCTGTCAGGTGCAGATATTCCGCTGGAGGCGCAGATCGTGTCGATCGTCGATGTGTATGACGCGCTGACAAGTCGCCGAGCGTACAAGGAAGCGTGGACCTCGGAACAGGCCGTTGACTTCCTGCTAAGTCAGAAGGCGGTTTCGTTCAATTCGGAGCTAGTGGATGTGTTCGTGGAGCAGGTTCTGGGTTAGGAGTCTGCCCAGCGAAAGCATATTCGTGAAGATTTATTCATTGTTGCGGTTATTGCGGGAAAGGGATGGCACTCCACCGCTGTTGAAATCCAAATTGTTTTTAATTTATCTTGTGGTAACAATTTGATTTCAAAGGCGACCGTATACTTTACGTACCATTCCCTTGTCCCTCCATAACCCTATGAATAAATATTCACGATAACCAGATCCTCCGACAGACTCCTAAAAAATAGGTAGGAATAAGAGAAGGCAGTCCTGTAGAGGGCTGCCTTCAACATGTAGCTAAGTATGATTAGGCTTTCAACACATCGTGATCGACATAACGAGCGCCGTTCAGTTCACTTATGATATTGATCGCTACCTTGGCTCCGTCACCAGCGGTGATGATTGTGTGCATACTGACTCCAGCGATCGTGCCAGCGACCCAGATACCGTTAATATTCGTTTTTCCTGTTCCGTCTGTCTGAACGATCGTCTTGATCCGTGGCTCGGTTCCAGGTATAGTCGTGACCCCGATTGCTTCCGCCAAATCTGTGAACATACCGGTTGCGAGTAGTACATGCTTGGCCTCGTAGGAGCCTTCTTCAGTCGTAACAGTAAACCCTTCGGATGCAGCCGTGACGTTCGTCACTTTCCCCTTTACCAACTCGGCGCCGAACTTGGCCGCTTGCTGCTTGCCAATCTCCACCAGATCAGGACCCGTTGTTTCTTTGACACCATAGTGGTTCTCGATCCAAGCTCGCTTGGTCACACTTTGGTCGCTGTCCACGATTAATGTTTTCTTGCCTGCCTTGGCAGCGAAGATTGCGGCGCTTGCGCCAGCAGGTCCTGCTCCGATAATAGCGATTTCGTACATGAGTTACACTCCTCCTTCAGCATGTGTGAATTGACTTCTACAACCACCCCATTATACCACTAAATTATAGTAAGTATAAAATAGTAATCTCCATAATGTGAAGATTTTCTCGGATGCCTACTCACATAGCTGTATCCTTCAACAGATGCCCCGTCAGAATACACACCGCTGTCTCCTCCGGGTGGATGTCACCCGAGGCGACCAGCTTGCGCAGTCCGGCGACGGTCGCGGCAGAGGCTGGCTCGCAACCGATGCCGCTGCGGTCAATGACGGCTTTGGCCGCCACAATCTCCGCATCGCTCACGATGGCGGTCAAGCCTTTCGTCTGGCGGATCGCGTAGTGCAGCGCCTTCTTCCATCCGGGCGGGTTGCCGATATTCAGCGCGGAAGCCATGGTGAGCGGGTGCGGCTCAGGCTGGAGCTCGAGTGCTCCCTCTGTCACCAGACGGTGGAAGGGTGCGGCGCCTTCAGCCTGAATAACGGCCACACGGGGGAGACGGTCGATGAAGCCGAGTGCCAGCAGATCGCGCAGGCCTTTGCCTAAGGCGACGGCGTTGCTCAAGGCTCCGCCAGGTACTACAATCCAGTCGGGCAACGTCCAGCCTAACATCTGCGCAATTTCGTAGACGATACTCTTCTGACCCTCGATGCGCAGCGGATTGATGGAGTTGCATACGTAAGCGTCGAGGCGGCTCCCCTCCGCTACGAAGGAGGCGATACCAGCGTCATATCCGCCACCCGTGATCGGCACGATCCTTGCACCATAGGCCTGCGTCTGATACAGCTTACCTGCGGCCACATGGGCGTCCGGCAGCCGCACGATCGTCTCGGCGCCGGCCAAGGCGGCATACATCGCTAGCGAGGCGGACGTGTTGCCCGTCGAGGTGCAGGTGAAGCGGCGATAGCCTTCCGCTACCCCACGGGAGACAGCCGCCGTCATGCCGTTGTCCTTGAACGAGCCGCTCGGGTTCTCGCTCTGCGCTTTCAACAACAGGCGGCGCACACCGGCATAGCTTTGAACTCGGGCCGGTGTATAGAGGCCGGTATTGCCCTCGTACTTCGTCACGATGGACGAGAGCGGCAGCTCCGGATCGATCAGTTCCTTATACCGCCATACGCCGCTGGCGTAGGGGGTCATCCGTTCGGCCAAGCGGTCGTGGAACAGCCGCTTCAACACATCCATGTCGATTCCACGGTAATCCTGCTCGATGTCATACCACCCGCCGCATCGGCACTGCAGCAGCTGCGATTCCGCAGCAGGCCGCTCCCGACGACAATCCCAACATACCCATCTCATGCGCTTCACCACTCCTGTATACTAAGGTAGCTTTACCATACAGCAGCCAGAAATATAAAACTAATATATAATAATCGTAATATCATATATTAAATTTATGAATGGAGCGTTGTTTCCCTATGAACCTGCATGCTCTCCGGCTATTTCACACGGTAGCCCGGTTAGGAAGCGTGACTCAAGCGTCCAAGGAATTAAGGATTAGTCAGCCGGCGGTCACGATTCAATTACGGAATTTGGAGCGTGAAATGGGATTGGTCTTGATCGAACCAAGAGGCCGAGGCGTCTCACTTACGGAGGCAGGTGAGCTGTTGGCCGAGCAAGCGGAGCGATTGTTCGCACTGGAGCAGGAGATCGAGGCCGGGATCGAGCAATATCGAGAAGGGAAGAGGGGCAGGCTGCGATTGGCTGCGACTTCCTTGCCTGCACATCGGCTCCTACCCCAATGGACGGCTGGCTACAAATTGCGCAATCCTGATCTGGATATCCTGGTGAACTCTTGCAACAGTCAGGAGGCCATTCGGCAGTTGCTCACGTACAAGGCGGAGTTAGCTTTTATAGGTGGAGGAGGGGGGATACCGCAAGAGCTGGAGAGTGAGCTGTTGTTGGACGACGAGATGATCTTCGTTGTGCCTCGAGACCATCCGCTGGCCGACCAGAGCGTGACGCTGGGTACGATGCTGCAACAACCGTTCATCGTCCGTGAGGTAGGGAGCTCAGCCCGCGATATGCTGGAGGGATTGTGCCGGGAGCAGGGGCTTACGCTGAAGATCGGCCTGACATTCAATGGGCTGTATGAGATTATTCGTGCGGTAGCTGCAGGTTATGGAGCCATGTTCGTCTCCGCCCTAGAGGTGAAGATGGCCTTAGCTGAAGGGGCGGTGGCGCAAGTCCATGTCCCTGAGATGAAGCTGACGAATTCAATTCGTCTATGTCGGCGAAAGGGAGAGAAGCTGAGTCCTGCTACGCTGGGATTCCAGACCTGGGTGCGAACGCAGCTCCAGCACTAGCCGATCATGAATACAAGCCCGGCACGGCGGATAGTTCCGCGTCGTACCGGGCTTGTTGTGGGGTTAAGCTTGGATCATCAAAGGGTGGTTCACTTGCTCACTTCTGCGGTTAACTGGTTGTAAGTGTCATCTGTGAGGAACCGCCGAGCGGATACATACGTCTTGACGTAGTATTTCTCGCTGAGCTTGTTTTTCACAATACCTTTGTCCGTAGCTGAATGTACGAACTCGTCATTACCCAAGTAGATACCTACATGGGAGATGCCGGAGCCATCGGTGTTGAAGAACACGAGGTCTCCTTGTCTCAGATCCTCTTTCGCAATCCAATAGCCTTCCTTGTTCTGGGCTTTGGATTGATGTGCCAGCTCGAAACCGAATTTGGCGAACACGAACATCGTGAAGCCGGAGCAATCGAAGCCAGTTTCCGGGGAAACTCCGCCGTACTTATACTTCGTGCCGACCAGCTCGTCCACCGTCGATTCGAGGACCGTTGATGCGGAAGCGCTACCAAGGTGGAAACTTAGTAGAATAACAAGACTTGCGAAAAACAAAAAAACCTTTTTCAAAACGACAAGCTCCTTCCAGTGCCTACGAGGTTAGCTGAGGGTTCGGTTGAAGGTTCCCTATGATCACTTTGAAGCGAGATCAATTCACCCAGATTGGATCCCCCGTTTCCCGGAAATCGGGAATTCGGCAAATATCGATTGTTTTTTTATACCAGGTTTATGTATTCGCCTTTGTCTGGCAAAATCCTCCTTCCTCTGCGAAAAAAATGCGAAAACAAGAAAAAAGCCCGAAATCCTTAGCGGATTTTGGGCTAATCGTGTCAAAAACCGAACTATGTGACGTTATTTTCTGTAAAATAGTGGTATTGCGTCGAAACGGCCCACAGCTTGAACAACATCTTCAGGATGTGGAACACTTGATGCAGGATCAAGGCAGAGAGGCCAGCCCACATTAAGGATGCCGATAAGGTCAGGGCAGTCAGCACGGCGGAAAGTGTCAGCAGCACACCAGCGATGATCAGGACTACAGGCAGACGGCGTATGAAAACACCAATCGTTTCGAGAGCAGGGGCCTGGATCGTCTTGCCAAGCATTAAGTAGAGGAAGATCAGATGGATGAGATAACCGTATACGAACATCCCGACTAGCCAAGGCAGCAGAGAGAGTGCGAGTGATTCGTAGGACGATTGGGTGCTCAGTGCCTTCTGCGCAATCGGATAGAGCCAATAGAGTGGGGCGGCAGTCAGGGCGATCTGGAACAAATAATAGAGCGCGAACATACCGCTGAGTTCTTTCACCCCTTTGAAGAAACGGTAGCCAGCATTCAGGTGCGTATGATGAATAGAGTAGAAAATGCCTGCGTTAATCATGGGTGTAAGAATCATCCTCGCCAGGATCAGTCCACATAAGGTCCAAATATAAGGGTGGCTAATATCGGTTTTCGTTAGTTGGAATTCGCCCTCGGTCAAGAATAGCTGTGTCGCAGAACTGGATAGGTGCCCGCTTGGATATCGATGCATTAAGGGCACGACGATGGATTTGACGAACGATAGCAGCAGCAGTCCCCAAGCGAATTGATAGATCCACAGTACGATTAGTAGAAAATATTGCGAAGTGGTCGTTCGAAAGCCGTCATTTAAATAGCGAAGCATAAGTATTCCCCCCTTACCGTTCATGGCTTACCAAGCGATCCCATCCACAAAAGTCTCAATCAGCTTAACAAGCCCTATGTTCCAGCGAACCTTCCATTTCTCGTTGATTTCGGTTTGATAGAAGTTGTTGATACGCTTGTTCTCCAGAACGAGTGTGTGAGCCGGATCGATAACGACCCATTCCAGAGGAAAGTTGCTTATGAGAGTGAACAGTACTTGAGAATCGGTACCCGCCCATGCGCGTTCCACCGTACTGCCGTCGGAGAAATGGAACTGCACCGGAACGTCTTTGTAAGAGCCCCCCAGCTTACGTACCAGAACGGAGTGTTCATACACAAGCTCGCCGTCGCGTTTCACCTTCTTGGACTGCACTTGATCGATGGAGTAATCGGCCATCAGACCGCCGTACACGAACTGGTCGAAGAAGCCGCTCCAGCTCGTGCTGGTCACATCTTCAAGCGTCTTTTGGAAATCCATGGTGGACGGGTGACGGAACTTCCATCGTTCGAAATAAGTGCGTAACACTTTCTGCATCTGCTTCTTCCCGATCTGATCCTCGATCCCCTTCAGCACCAGCTTGGCACGGATATACACATTGTCCGCATAGTGGCTATGGTTCTCATATCGCCAGGCGTCCTGCTTGAGCGGGGCAGGAGTCGTCATATAGCTCGATTCCAAGGGTAGATTCGGCTTCTCCCCGAACTCGCTCTCCATGACCATATCTTCGGCGTACGAAGTGAAGCCTTCGTCGAGCCAAGCTTCCTCGAACTCATTGCTCGCTACCATACCGTACCAATATTGGTGCCCGATCTCGTGGACGATGACCCGTTCCAGACCGAACCCGGACGTATTCCCGGAGGCAGCCCAGCCTGTGACGAGCGTTGGATATTCCATGCCTCCCGCACCATTCGCTCCATCAGGGGGTACGACGATGGACAGCGTGGAATAGGGATAGGTGCCATACCATTCGCTGTACTTGGCTAGTGCCCGCTTGGCTGCATAGAAGTAGCGATCCTTCAAGTCTTTATGCGCCGGATCGAGATAGAGCTTAATCTTTACGCCAGGGATGTTCGGCGTGGAGAAAGGTTCCTCCGCGTAGACGAACTCAGGTGAAGCGGCCCAAGCGAAATCGTGCACATCGTCAGCGTAGAAGGAGTAGGTCTTCTTTTTGCCATCGTCTGAAGCGGGCTTGGTTGGAAATCCGGTCGCGGCCACTGTATACGTGGACGGGACTTGAATTCTCACATTGTAGATGCCGAAGTCGGCGTAGAACTCCGAGTTCCCATGATACTGATGCAAGTTCCAACCTTCTTCTGTACGTCCTCGAGTGCCTTTGGGCTCGTACACGGCAAGCTTAGGAAACCACTGCCCTGCCATAACAAAATCGTCCTTATACCCCATGCGGGCGAATACACGCGGTAGTTGAACAGAGAAGTTCAGCTTAAGCGTCGTTCGCTCACCAGGGTTTACCGCCTTGGGTAAGCGCACTTTCACTAGGGTCTGATCCTGCTTGTTGCCGTCATCGGGCTGAACGAACTGTAGGGTTGAGGACAAGTCGAGCCCGTCCTCCGCACGAATAGACGTAATATCCATTCGGCCGAAGCTATCCTTGGTCATCTCATCCTGACGGAGCTTGCCGCCGGATTCCTTGTTGAAGGTTGTCCGTTTGGACTGGAACGCATTAGGGTACATGTGGAAATACAGCTCGCTGACTGGCTTACTGCCAGGATTCTCCCAAGTGATTGCTTGGGCGCCTTGTAGTGTTTTGTTGTCGGGGTCCAGTTGGACGGACATGTGGTACTCGACAATTCGGTCGCTCAGAGCCTTCGGCGCGATACGGATTGGTGCGGGAGGTTCGAGCTGATTCCCGGCGGACGGCTCTTGATGTAATGCGGCGCGATCGGAGGAGTTGGAACCCGGCAAGAAGGCCGCTGACAGGGTGCCGAGCGCAAGTACAGTAATGAGTATCCAGAGCGCCGGATGTTTGGACAGGCGTAAGAAGTAGTTGGACATTGACATATTCACCCCGTTGACAAGCTTTCTACCCCATCTATATGTTTGCATTTGGACAAATATTAGCTAAAATGAGTAAAAAGAATGATAATTCCAGAAACGACTGATAGGATGGTGCCGAAATGGACGATCGTGATTCAAATACAGTGCCGGAAAAGGCTCAAGGGCAAGAGCAGGAGCCAGTGAAAGAGAAGAAGAAGCTTTCGCTGAACGTAGTCAGCACTAAGGAGCACCGTGGGTTCGGAGCGGGCACGATTGATCTGAATAACTTGTCCAGCATCATTATCGATGGGGATGAGGCGTATATCGATCTGGGCGCCATCCATGCCAAGAGCAAGGTGGAGAAGGGCGTCAAGTTCAGCATGAACAAGGAGGATGTGCCGAACGGTCGCAAATGCTGGATCGTATGGGTGTATGTGGGACGTGACGATGATGGGCCGTTCTATGCGGGATTGACGGCTTGTGAGATGCTTGTGGATACGGAGGCGCGGCGCGGGTGGAAGATATTAGCCGATCATGTGAACAAGATGGACTATGCGATGAAGCGCCGCGTAATCACAGAGGGCTTGAACGAGACGGAGAAAGCTGCCTTGAAGCGAGTGCTGATTGAGCACAATACGGAATGGTGGGAGCGTACCGGCGAACAGTTGAAAGTAGCGCTTGCCTAGAAACTGGGACCGGGGCCCCCCGCAAAGTAATAGGAGCAGGTTTCGAAGGCCATCTTCACTTTGTGGGGTTGTAAATCCGAGGTCCCCGAAAAGTAATCGGAATACGCTACGATAGCAATACGTCACTTTTTGGGGTAATAAGTCCGGGGCCCCCACAAAGTAATAGGAGTAAGCATCGAAGGCTATCTTCACTTTGTGGGTATTAAATCCGGGGTCCCCGAAAAGTAATCGGAATACGCTACGATAGCAATACGTCACTTTTTGGGGTAATAAATATGTGGCGATTATGTGTCATGCGTTGAAACGAAACCACCTTCTCGAGTAAACTAGGTGGAGTATATCTTCGCACGATATGCTAGGACAGCAAAGAGGAAGACGCGTATTCGCGTCTTCCTCTTTGCGTATCTATTGTCTAACTCCGCTGAGGCCGCTCCCTGTGGAGCTTTTAGACGGAAAACCCGTCTAACTCCGCTGGAGACCGCTCCCTGTGGAGCTTTTAGACGGAAAACCCGTCTAACTCCGCTGGAGGTCGCTCCCTGTGGAGCTTTTAGACGGAAAACCCGTCTAACTCCGCTGGAGGTCGCTCTCTGTGGAGTTTTTAGACGGAAAACCCGTCTAACTCCGCTGGAGGTCGCTCCCTGTGGAGCTTTTAGACGGAAAATCCGTCTAACTCCGCTGGAGGTCGCTCCCCGCGGCGCTTTTAGACGGAAAACCCGTCTAACTCGGCACGAGGTCGCTCCTTGTGGAGCTTTCATCCTCTTTACTTTGTGAGGGACTTAATCATTCCACCAGCGCTTGAAATCATTCCACCAAGACTTCGAATCTTTCTTGCCCGGCTGCGCAGCACTGTCTGGCTCGACCTGTTGACCCGAGCACGATTCCGTCGGTTCCGTGCCTTTCACGAACGATTCCATGCGTGTGTTGGTGGTGCAACCGTTCGTCGCCAGCTTGCCGGTGATTGTGTCGATGTAGACACTCACCACATTGTCGGGCATCGGGAACAGCTTGGGCGGAATCGGCTCCAGCACTTGCTCCGTGAACTCCGCGAAGATCGGGGCAGCCTGATAAGAGTCGATCGCATTGATCGTCTTATCGCGATCATAGCCAACCCACACCGCCGTAGCCAGCTCCGGTGTGAAGCCGACCATCCACGAGTCGGTGTTGGTTGTACCAGTCTTACCGGCGACCGGCCGCTTCAACGTCGAGGCGACTCGACTGGCTGTCCCGCCTTCGGCGAACACGCTCTTCATCAGATTCGTCAGCACGTACGTGGACGCCGGATCGGCGACTTGTTCTTTCTTCGGCTTGGCCTCATACAACACTCTGCCGTTCGGCGTTTCGATCCGGATAATCGCGGTCGGCTCGATCCGGCTGCCCATGTTAGCCAATGTGCCGAAGGCAGAGGCCATCTCCAATGGACTTACCGGGAATGTACCCAGGGCAAGCGACGGAAGCGGTTCGAGCGGGCTAGTGACGCCTAACTTACGAGCCATTTGGATGACTTTGTCAACCCCCACCTGCATAATTGATTGTACAGCGAAGATGTTGTCCGATTTCGCAATCGCTTCGCGCAAATCGATCTCCGCATTCGGATATTTGTTGGCGAAATTGCTCGGCGTGTACGCCTTGCGCCCCTCATCATACGTGAAGACCGTCGGTTCGCTCTTGAATCGTGTGACTGGTGTGAAGCCGGATTGCTGCAAGGCGGTCAAGTAGACGAATGGCTTGAAGGCCGAGCCTGGTTGCCGACTGCTGGAGACGGCCCGATTGAACTGATTGGCATTGTACGACTTGCCGCCAACCATCGCTTTGATGTAGCCGGTTCTCGGATCGATGGCGACCAAGGCGCTCTGCAGCTCATCGTTGCCCTCCATATGCTTCGATACGATGTCTTCAGCCACTTGCTGCGCCTTGAGATCGATTGTGGTGTAGAAACGAAATCCACCCTCGTCAAACTCTTGCTCACTTATGCCAAGCTTCTCCGTGGCAATCGACCGAATATAGTCCTGAAAGTAAGGAGCAGCATTCGTGGGTGTCTTGTTCTCCCGTGGCTGATAGGCGAGCTTCTCTTGCTTCGCATTACGGGCTTCAAACTCGGTGAGATGGCCGTTCTTCACCATCGTATCCAGAATAAGCTCTTGCCGCTGCTTGGCACTGTCAGGGTCGAAATAAGGCGAATAATAGGCAGGTCCTTTCGGGATGCCGGCTAGCAATGCACTCTCCGCCAAGGTCAGGTCGCTCGCGTCTTTATGAAAATACATCTTGGCTGCCGCTTGAATGCCGTAGGCGGAATGGCCGTAATAGATCTGGTTCAAATATTGCTCGAGAATTTGATCCTTGCTGAACTTCATCTCCAGCTGGGTGGCATACAACGCTTCCTTAATCTTGCGACTCCACGTGCGATCGTGAGACAAATACAGGTTGCGTGCCAGTTGCTGGGTAAGCGTGCTGGCGCCCTGCACCTTCTCCAAATGTTCGAGGTTGATTACTGTAGCTCGGGCAATCCCTCTGAAATCAAGTCCGTAGTGATCGTAGAATCGTTCATCCTCAATAGATAGCGTAGCTTGGATGAGAGCGGGGGAGATCTTCGACAAAGGGACGAACTCCCGGTTCTGGCCAGGAGCGGAAGAGACGAGTGCTTCTCCGCGAATGTCGTAGAGCTGTAAGTTTTGCAGCGTCGTGCTGACAGGCAGTGCCTGTGAGCGCAAGTAGAACAGTAGACCGACCAGTCCGATGGTGCAGAGTAGGCTGAATGAGAACATTAGAGTGAACAATTTGCGCAACAGTCTGCGGGGTTTCTTGGTACGCATGCGCGATCTATTCGATCTGGAATCCGCCCTTGAGACAGACTCCGGTTCAGAAGTGGCTTTACTGGTTGTTCGATCGTCCCTCGGCATGCCTGATACTCCCTTTCGTCTCTACTTATCTCCCAAGAGGTTACTCATGGTTACTCTCATTAGCAGGGTAGCCGAAGGAGGACTATGGTATACGTCGGACCGCGCTTCTTAGCTATATCTGCTAGGTAGAAACTGATGTTCAGGAGTCGGGAATGTATTTTTTGTTTATGGAGTGCGACAGAAGTGTGGCGGTGTGGGATGGGGATTGCATTTTTACATCGATTTTATATAATACAATTTGTGCCTTGTGGTACAATAAGGGAGGCCTTTGTAAGCAGAAGCGTCTTCCAAGCGAATATTGTGAGAAAGAAGGAATGAACATGGAATTGTGGTATACGGAGAAACAAACTGAACATTTTGGCATAACGGCTCAAATCACGGAGACCCTCGTTAGAGAACAAACGAAGTTTCAGGATTTAGCCATCATTGATACGATTGAATTCGGGCGGATGCTCGTTCTGGACGGCATGGTTATGACTACGGAGAAGGACGAATTCGTGTATCATGAAATGGTGGCGCATCCCGCGCTGTTCACGCACCCGAATCCGAAGCATGTCCTCATTGTAGGCGGAGGCGACGGAGGAGTAGTCCGGGAGGTGCTTAAGCACCAAGCGGTAGAAAAAGCGGTGCTCGTGGACATCGATGGCAAAGTTATCGAATACTCGAAGAAATTCTTGCCCTCCATCGCAGGAGAGCTCGACAATCCGCGAGTAGAAGTCATCGTCAACGACGGCTTTATGCACATTCACGATCACAAGAACGCCTATGACGTCATTATGGTAGATAGCACGGAGCCTGTAGGACCGGCTGTTGATCTGTTCTCGCGTGGGTTCTATCAAGGGATCTATGAGGCGTTGAAAGAGGACGGTATCTTCGTGGCGCAGACGGACAACCCTTGGTTCAAGGCTGATCTGATCCGCACCGTGAACCGTGACGTTCGTGAGATATTCCCGATTGTGCGCGTATATTGCGCGAACATTCCTACATACCCGAGCGGCTTGTGGACATTCACAATGGGCAGTAAGAAGGCAGATCCACTCGCAGTCGACGAGACGCAAATTCCGGAGCTGGATACGAAATATTACACACCTCGATTACACAAAGCGGCGTTTGCGCTGCCTAAATTCGTGGAAGATTTGATTAAATAAGTGATGTAGGATAGTGAAGCCAAGGTGGGTTTTTGACCGCCTCTGGCTTCTTTTTTCATGTGAGGTCTGTCTTCTTAGGGTAAAGAATTGAATTTACCCCCGCTATATTATACACTTATCACTAACCAATAAACGGGAGTACGGTGGTAATATGACAGCTGGGAAGCGGCAGGTGCGCATCCGGATCGAGAGCAGCGGAGGCGGGCAGTCTTCGAAGCTGCAGGCGGAAGGCGAGTGGTACGAGACCACCACGGGCTCAAGCTACGTGAGATACCCGGAACCCGATCCTTCTCTTGGAAAGACGACCACAATGGTGAAGTGGAACGACAAGGAGGTTCGGGTGCTGCGGCATGGAGAGATCGAGTCGGATCAGACGTTCGTGAGCGGGGCTAGAATGGCGGGTAATTATTGGCTGCCTGCAAGCAGCGATCCAGCGGCAGATAAGATGAGTGGTTCGCAAACCCGCGGCCGTATGCTGCTGGAGTGCGTGACCCGAACGATTGCGCACAAGTCGGTCGAACGGGGGCATTCCGTTAAATGGAAGTACGAGCTCTACGTGGACGGACAATATACCGGCGTGTACAAGATTAGACTCGATATAGAAGAGAAAGAATGATGAATAGAGTACCAGGAATAAGCTACGAAGCATTCACATCACTTTATGGGGAATAGAATTGGGGTCCCCGGAAAGTAATAGGAATAAGCTACGAAGCATTTACATCACTTTATGGGGAATAGTCAGGGAGGAACCGATAATGAGTAGCAGTACAGTGGAACAAATCAAATCCCAGTTGAAAGAAGCGATAGTAGCAGCGGTAGCGACAACGGGTCTGGTTGAAGCGGAAGCGATACCTGATTTCGTGCTGGAGGTGCCCAAGGAGAAGCTGCACGGGGACTTCTCAACGAACATCGCGATGCAGCTGACCCGTCTTGCGAAGAAAAATCCGAAGCTGATCGCCGAGGGCATTGTGGAGCAACTGAACACGGCGAAGGCGGGCGTGTCCAGAATGGAAATTGCGGGACCAGGCTTTATTAACTTTTTCATGGACAAAAGCTATTTGTATCCGATAGTTGGCGAAGTGTTGAGCCAGGATGAAGCATACGGCCGGGTTAATCTCGGGCAGCAGCGCAAAGTACAAGTGGAGTTCGTAAGTGCCAATCCAACAGGCAGCCTTCATCTCGGACATGCCCGGGGAGCGGCTGTTGGCGACGCACTCTGTAATGTACTGGACTTCGCCGGTTACAACGTAAGCCGTGAATATTACATCAACGATGCGGGCAACCAGGTGGATAACTTGGCCAAATCGATTGAAGCACGTTATAAGCAAGCGCTAGGTCAAGAAGCGGAGATGCCGGAGGACGGCTATTACGGTGAAGACATCAAAGGTTTCGCACAGGAGCTGGCTGCTCAGGAAGGCGATCGGCTACTGTCGCTGCCGGAAGCAGAACGCCGCAGCTATTTCCGGACATACGGCTTGGATAAGGAACTGCAGAAGCTGAAGCGGGACTTGGCACGGTTCGGTGTCTCCTTCGATGTCTGGTACAGTGAAACCTCGCTGTATGAGAACGGCATGATTGATCCGGTGTTGAACATCCTGAAGGAAGCCGGTCACATCTATGAGGAAGAGGGTGCGACTTGGCTGCGCACGACACCGCTCGGGGATGACAAAGACCGCGTTCTGATCAAGAACGACGGCAGTTATACGTACCTGACACCAGACATTGCCTATCACCGGACGAAGTTCGAGCGAGGGTTCGACGAATTGATCAACATCTGGGGAGCGGATCATCATGGCTACATCCCCCGCGTGAAGGCGGCGATGGCGGCGCTCGGGTTCGACCCGGCACGGCTGACGGTACTGATCGCGCAGATGGTCAGCCTGTTCCAGAACGGCGAGAAGGTGAAGATGTCCAAGCGGACGGGGAAAGCGGTGACGATGGAAGACTTGATGGACGAAGTCGGCGTCGACCCGATCCGATATTTCTTCACGATGCGCAGCACGGATTCGCACCTGGACTTCGATATGGACCTGGCGATCTCCAAGTCCAATGAGAATCCAGTGTTCTACGTCCAATATGCGCATGCTCGTATTTGTAGTATATTCCGGCAAGCCGAGGAGCAAGGCGTCACGATGCTGCCGATCCACGAGATCGACTTGTCGGCGCTCCAGACCGAGGCCGAGTTCGACTTGCTGCGCAAGCTGGGCGACCTGCCTGAGGAAGTGGCGCAGGCAGCTGAGCAGCATGCACCGCACCGCTTGATCCGCTACGTGTATGAGCTGGCGTCGCTGTTCCACAGCTACTACAAGGCGGAGCGGGTCATCACCGAAGACGCGACGCTCACGCAGGCGCGTCTCGCGCTCTTGGCTGCGTTGCGGATCGACATCCGCAACGTGCTGAAGCTCGTCGGCGTATCGGCGCCGACGAGCATGTAGCTGCGGCGGCTCTGCACGCCGCTAGCCCTGAACTGCGGCGCGCCGAGCGCCCGCAGCTTGTACAACGCGGCGGCGTCCAGCACGCTGCGGCCATACTTGCAGCGCGTGCTGCAACAACAGCGAAGCCGCAGCAGGTTAGGACTGCTGCGGCTTCAACATGCGGAGCACGCGCACGGCGTCGATCTCGCCGCAGCTGCTCGGCTCCTTCGTGCGGAGCCCGGTGATCGGGTTCGATGTTTTGCGCAGCAGCGACTTGATGTCCTTCGGGCTCAGCTCCGGCTTGAGTGTCAGCATGAGGGCGATGACGCCGCTGACGTGCGAAGTCGCCATGGACGTCCCGCTTAGCTCCATGTACTTGCGCTGTAGCCAGGTGGAGTGAATCTTATCGCCTGGTGCATAAATATCGATGGCCTTGCCCCGGTTGCTGAACGGGGCTATTCGCGTATTCCGTGTAGTGGCCCCTACCGCAATCGTCTGGACGAACCGGGCGGGGTAATCAATCTGGGAGCGACGCCCGTCATTGCCGGAGGAAGCTACGATCGAGATGCCGGCTGCATAAGCGTTCCGCACCGCGTCGTGCAGGGATTTGCTGCGATTGCGCATACCGAAGCTCATATTGATGACGTGCATGCGATTGCGCACGCACCAGTCAATTCCGAGAATGATGTCGGAAACGAAGGCTGTGCCATTATGATCGAACGCTTTGACAGGATGAATCATCGCCATCGGCGCGACGCCGACCAAGCCTGAATACGAATTGGAGGCAGCAATTGTACCGGAGATATGCGTGCCGTGACCGTTGTCGTCGATCGGAAGATTACCTCGCTGGATCATATTGACGCCACGAGAAATACGGCCGCGCAGATCGGGATGCATGTAGTCGATCCCGGTATCGATGACGCCGATCCTGATACGGTTACCGCGGGCGTGGCGCCACGATTCCGGTGCCTTGATCTGCCGGACTCCCCATGGGACGGAGGGCGTATCTTCCCGCTGTCCACTCGTCTGCTGAGAGACGAGTCGGGCTTGTGGGGCATGGACCTGGAGGAGGACATCCTCTTCGATGAACCGGATGCCGGGATGCTGGTTGAGCACAGAACCGCTCGGCAGCGTGCAGGAAATCGCATGAATAAGTTGAATCGGTTGGATGGCCGGGAGTGCGCTTAGCGATGGACTCGAACTGTTCCAACTGCGGATGAAGCGAAGATAGTCGGATTTGGTTCTGAAATGGATGATGTGTTTTTTTGCCGGTTCTGTAGAAGGTACGGGGGGTTCTTGCAGCAAGCGCAACAGGGCTGCATCGTTCAACTTCAATTCCTCCCGGGCTCAGTCGAATGGTTTCATGCGCTATCATATGTACAGGGTCTGAAGCCCGATTGAGATTAGTGCCTTTTTTCTCGGAAATAGGCATTTTCAAGTGTCATTGGCCACCAAGCCTCATAGTATGGATGGAGAGTTCATTTCGGGCTCTTGGTATGGTGCAGGGTAGTGGGCGCTGGTCGTTCACTGTCCATGCGGGTACAGTCAAATGCGGGAGCCTTAGCGGGCTCTCGTTTTTTTTATTATTGCTGTTCAACCACGAACACGTGTAATATAGAGGGATACGCAATTGCGCATGGAAGGAACAAGAGAAAGGATCGACACCTTTATGAAAGTAACGATTAAAGATATAGCGAAGATGGCAGGTGTCACGCACCCAACAGTGTCCAAAGCGTTGAACGGAGCGCCAGGGGTCAGCAAAGAAATCAGGCAGAAGATTATGGACATCGCCGAGCAGATGAACTATGTTCCGAACTTGGCAGCCAAACGGCTTGTGGACCGGGCGTCGGACTCGATCGGGCTCATCTGGCCCAAATCGGAAGGCTTGTTCTTCTACCACCTGTGCCGGGAAATTCAGAAGGCTGGCTTCAAGCTAGGCTTGAACGTTATGATCTCCATGGCCGAGCCGCCGCAAGCGCTGCGGATGTTCAACGAACACTTCATCGATCGCGTCCTATTCTGGTGTCCGCCTAACTGGACGCCGACACTCGATTTTATGAAACAGAAGGAGCAATTCCAAGGTAGAATGCTGTTAATGGGAGGCGGGAAGCTGGAGGGAACGCACCGGATCAGCATTGACCGTAGAGGAGGCGCTTATGAGGCAGTCAAGCACTTGGCGGAATACGGTCACACGCGGATCGCGTTCGTCGGAGAACGAGCCGAGAAGTGGCATGGATTCACGCAAGGTATTGTGGAGCTGGGCTTGACCTACAACCCGGAATACATAATAACTGCGGAAGAAGGGGAGTTGTTCGACGAGCACAAGGTAGTAGAGCTGCTGGACAGRGCGGACCGCCCCACAGCATTCGTTGTGGACAGCCAGTCGTTCTCCTTCGAGTTGATGAAGCTGCTCCGCAAGAATGATGTGCGAATTCCAGAGCAGTTCTCGCTTGTCGTGTACGACGATATTCCGGAGATGGGAATGCTGGATATTCCGCTAACAACCGTTGGACCTTCCATACGGGCGCTGTCCGACGCCGCTTTGAAGATGCTTGTGCAGCCCCTAAACAGTGCGGAGTTAGGTCCGTGGATGAACATGGAGATCAAGTGTGAGCTGACGGTGAGAGACTCGACAAAGCCCCTAAACACTAAAGAACACGTGTAATAAAAAGTGTTGACGAATTGTGAAGAGGTGTAATAAACTAAACACGGGTCCAAAATATTCTAAGGAATGTGCTGGACCCGTTTTTAACTCCAATTACGAACACGTGTAACTAAAGGGTCTTCGACTATTTATCCAAGAAGGGGGTTGGCGAGAAAAACAGGAGATTTGCACCTTTTCCCAGACGCTTGACCGCATTACGATGAATGAACCTAACCTTACGTAAACAATCAGGAGGTCTTGTATATGAAAAAGAAGTTGACGTTGCTGGCTACTGTGGTAGCGCTTACTACAGCGGGCTGTGCTTCCAACACTGCATCGAAGGATCCCAAACCAGGTAATCAACCAAGCGCCACCCCTGCGGCTACGGCTACGGCGCCCAAAGAAGTCAGCTTGAAGATCGGTCTTCCGGGCAGCTATGACATCACGAGTAAGAAGATCATCGAAGGCTTCCAGGCGAAATACCCGAACATCAAGCTGGAAGTGGATGAGGCGCCGTGGGCTGATTTTATCGCGAAGATTACGACCCGCATCGCCGGTAACAACCCGCCTGATATTTGGCTGCAAGAGAATGCAGTTATAGCGGGTTACGGGAAACGCGGCGTGGCTGAGAATCTGGAGCCCTACATAAAAAGAGATTTGAAGACTGATGATTATGCAAGCGCTCTACTGGCCGCCAAGACGACGGATGGTAAAGTATTCGGAATTCCACATGGTATTAATGCAGGGGCACTAGCTTTCAACAAGAAAATATTCCAAGACGCCGGCGTTCCCCTCCCAACAGACAACTGGACGTATCAGGACATGATTGAAACGGCCAAGAAGTTGACCAAGGACACGGACGGCGATGGCAAAACTGACATTTACGGCTTCCAGGCCGGCAATAACATTACGTTAGGGTGGTTGCCGTGGATGAAGTCGTATGGAGGTTCGGCGCTAGACCCCACCATGACGAAGGCGATGTTCACGGATCCTAAATCGATTGCAGGCTTGACGGCATGGTCGGACACGATCAACAAGCTGAAGATCAGTCCTACTCGCGAGCTGGCGAATACCGGCAAGCTGTTCGAGAACAGCAAGGCTGCTATGGTGTTCTTCCAGTACTCCAGCCAAGTGGCGTTGAATAAGAACAAGCCTGACCTGGATTGGGATACGGTCAAGATGCCGATTGGTGCAGACGGCAAGCGATTCGTTCCAATGGTCGTCAACCAATGGGTCGTCTATTCCAAGGCGAAGCCTGAGGTGAAAGAAGCGGCCTGGACGTTCCTAAAGTATTACTTGAGCGACGAAGCGCAGACGTTCCTTTCCGAGAGTGGCGCCAGTATGCCAGTGAAGAAAACCGCGCTTGCCGCTGTGGAGAAATTGACGTTCAAGCCGCTCAACAAGAAGGCGTATACGCAAGGCATTCAGGAATCTGGCCAGACGCTTGACGAGAACCCTTCGTGGAACGAATGGAGAGCCGCAGCCGGTCCGATACTGGACGACATAATGGATGGCAAGCGTAAGCCTGAGGACGGCGTGAAAGAAATTCAGCAGAAGGTGCAGCAAATTCTCGACGATAACAAGTAGGCAACTCTCTGATCCAACACTGTCGGCAGCCGGCCTGACTCGGGCAATCGAGCCCGGTTCTGCAGCCGACGGACTAGTCAACAACGATTCCGCAATCATAAACGGGGTGTACCGATGCGCAAACAAGGCTGGTGGGGCTTCATCTTCACCGTACCGTTTGTCCTGCAATTGCTAATCTTCTTCTTGTTCCCGTTCGTCTTCTCCTTCTACTTGACGTTCACGAAGTGGGACTTGTTCAATGCTCCGCATTGGGTGGGGCTTCGCAACTGGAGCCAGATTCTGCATAATAAAGCGTTCTGGCTGTCTCTACGCAATGTCGGCTACTTCGCCGTCCTGTTCGTACCGCTGCAGACCGGGGCCGCCCTCATTTTGGCATACTTGCTGAATCAGCAAATATACGCCAAATCGTTGTTCCGTATGGTGTACTTCCTGCCGGTCATTACGCCTTGGGTAGCCGGAGGCATGATCTGGCTCTGGATCTACAACGCCAATTACGGCATGCTCAACTGGTTCATCGGTTTGTTCGGTTTCGATCCCGTGGAATGGGTGCGCAGCGGCCACTGGTGGCTGGTAATCGGCTCAATCGCCGTCGTGAACGTGTGGAAGGGTGCGGGGTATTCCATGATTCTCATTCTAGCTGGGATGCAGAACATTTCCAAGGAGATGATGGAAGCAGCGCGGATGGACGGGGCGTCCGGCTGGGCGCTATTTTCCAAGATTACAGTGCCCATCGTCTCCCCCATGGTGTACATGGTCATGATCCTGTCTACGATCTCGGCATTCCATGCGTTCGACGTGTTCCTGGTCATGCTGGGCGACATGATGGCGGTGGCCGACCGCAACATGGTGCCGAACATCCTGATCTACCGCGATGCGTTCCTGAACTTCAAGATGGGCAGCGCGTCCGCCATGGCGTGGGGGCTGTTCATCATCATCCTGGCCATTACACTTATTCAGAAAATGGCGGAGAAAAGGTGGGTGCATTATGAATAAACCATCATCTTCGCTAATCTGGACTGCCTATATCGTGCTCGGCATTGGTGCGATTCTGATGCTCATCCCGTTCCTGTACATGGTATCCACTTCACTCATGAAGCCGGGTAACGAGCTGATGATGCCGCCGGAGCTTATCCCGGACCCACTGGTCTGGAGCAACTTCAAGAGCGTATGGGTGGAAGTCAACTTTTTCAAATACACGTTGAACAGCTTATTCGTCACAATTCTCGATCTGATCGGCATGGTGTTTTCTTGCGCCATTGTTGCCTACGGATTGGCTTTCTTCCAATTTCGCGGACGCAACTTGATCTTTATCGCGATGCTGGGGACGATGATGCTGCCTTCACAGATTACGATGATTCCGACTTATTTTATATGGAAGAACGTGGGAGCGCTCGATACGTATTACCCGCTTATCATCAGAAGTTTTCTAGGCGGCGCGTTCGGTATTTTCCTGCTGCATCAGTTTTTCCGTACCTTGCCTAAGGAGCTGTACGATGCCGCTTGGGTAGACGGAGCGAATCCTTGGAAAATCTTTTACAAAATCTACTTGCCCCTATCGAAGCCGGCTTTGTCCGCACTAGCGGTGTTCACGTTCATCAGTGCATGGAACAATACGCTCGAACCGCTTATTTATTTGCAAAGCAAAGATTTGTACACCCTGCCGCTAGGCTTGCTGTTTCTGAAAAATGAAGTCAACAACCGAATGACGATGATTATGGCCGGTGCGGTCATTACGATCATCCCGGTACTGCTAGTATTTCTGTTCGCGCAAAAGTATTTTGTACAAGGCGTGGCCTCTACGGGGTTGAAAGGGTAGTTATTCCATGAGAGCGAGGGATGAATCATGAACAACGAACTGGAAACGAACAAGAAGGTAGATGAGACGGGTACTGGCGGAATCAGCAGAAGGAAGCTGCTTACATCGATTGGACTAGCGGGCGTGGCGGTAGCTTCGACTGGATTGCTTCAGGGTGTGGGCTTAGGTTCGGCTTTTGCCAAAGATGCAACATCTGTGACCGATTCGGTATACGGAACAGGCGGGGGGCCGGATCATTGGAAAGATTTGCTCAACCTCCAATATTGCTTAACCACGACCGTACAAGAGCTCAGGCAGGAAACGAATCCAATCGTGCGCTATGGATACTATGTGATCGATAAAGGACAGGAAGGGCTGTTCCTGTACGATCCGGCTGACTCCACAACACTGGACAACACCGGGACGGTTCTCGTCTCCACGAATGGCAAGCGATTCAAGCGCGTCTATAGCGATACGATAATCGCCACCTGGTTCGGGTTAATAGGCGATGGAGTGACGCCAGACACGACTGCTTTGCAAAATGCGTTGAATGCTGCGACAGGAAGAAAGCTGTTCCTGCCCAAGCAGCAGGGAGCCTATTATTTGACAGGCCAGCTGTTTGTGCCGAGCAACATCGCGATTGAATTGGAGCCCGGAACGATCATTCAGGCTGTAGATAACCTTCGACTTACAGCGCCTTACGAACGGTTGATCCGTATCAAGAACGCGAAGAACGTAACGATTACGGGTAACGGTGCGGTCATTCGTATGAACAAGGCCGCTTATACATCTGGCGAACAAGCCCACATCTTCGACATCGGCGGTTCGGAAAATGTGACCATCGACAATCTTAGCGCCAATGATAGCGGGGGAGACGGCTTTTACGTTGGGGCTTATGAAGCGACACTTCCATATAGCAAGAACATTGTGCTGCGGAACTGTACAGCGAACAACAACCGTAGACAAGGGCTATCTGTTATTTCTGTAGACGGGTTGCTTGTGGAAGGCTGCCGATTCACGAACACGAAGGGTACCTCTCCGCAAAGCGGCGTCGACATTGAGCCGAATAGCGCTGTCGAGCTGCTCAAGAATATTAAGTTCATCGATTGCTTAGCCGAAGGCAACACAGGCCGGGGCTTTCTGGTCACCTTGTTGAGGCCGACCGCCGCGAGCGAGCGAGTGGACATCGTGTTCCAGAATTGCCGGACCAAGGGGAACTCTTTTGGCTATTCGGTCAATTATGGAGGCGACGGCATTAAGGGTGTACAGGGCGAGGTGAAGCTGATCGATTGTACGGCGGACAGCGATCAGTACGCGGGGTTCTCGGACTTGTCCTGCTCGGCTGATAGCGTTAGACGTACTTATGTACGCTGCAAGGCAATCAACTGCAACACGGTCAATATGCCGGACGACGCATACGGGTATGGGTCTTCCTTCATCGTAACGACGGTCCCGCAGCAGGTAAGACTGTCCATCGGCAACGTCGTCTTCATCGACTGCGAGTCGATTGACAGTCGGACTGCTGGACTGATCCGCAGAGGCTTCTCGCTCAAGCGCAACAAGACGGAGATTGTGCGTAACATTGCGTTCACGAATTGCAGAGTAAGCGGCGGCACCGATCATGCGTTGTATTACGTCGATCCTGTGACGGAGCAATTGCAGACCGAGAGCCGGCTGCTGCCAGTCGTGGCTTACCCGGTGTCAGGGGCAGTAAGCACCAGCCATACGGGGCACAAAATCACGAATAAGGGAGCGGCAGGCGGGACGGTATTAACCCTTCCTGTGGCGAAGGCAGGTTACACGTATACGTTCCTGATTGAAGCGTCCAATGAGCTGGCTGTGCAGCCTGCCTCCGGCGGGGCTATACGGAATCCATACGGTTCGGGGTCGGAAGTGAAAGCTGGTACAGTCGGCAGCTCGATTGAACTGCTTGGCCGCGCGGATGGGACCTGGGAAGTGACGAATGCGGTAGGACCTTGGCTCCAAAGCCCGGTTGAAGGGTAAGACATTCATACGAAAAGGCGGAAGCTTGCATGTACGACATATATGAAGACAGAATCCGCATCGAGGCGAAGGAGCTTCTGCCGGAGTTCACATCTCCTTATCAAGATTTCCGAATATACGAATCGTCGGTTACACCGGGTATCCGGTTAGCAATCAATGTGATTAAGCCGGTAAAACCCTCGTACATGCTCGTCCAGCTGCACGGCTGGCATATGAGCATGCCGAAGCCGCAAGAACGACACGTTCCTTATGAGACAAGCGATTATTTAATCGTCCAAGTCGACATGCGGGGCAGGGCATTCTCGCAGGGCGAGCCGGATTGCAATGGGCTAGAGTTAATGGACATCTACGATGCGGTTCAATTCGTGCGTGAGCAGTATGCGTCGTGGATAGCCGATGAGTCGGTTGTGTACTTGGAGGGCGGCAGCGGCGGTGGCGGCAATGTGCTGGCTATGGTGAACAAATTCCCGGATTTGTTCGCCGCCGCATCCGCCTTGTACGGCATTTCCGATTATGCAGTCTGGTATTCGATGGACGAGGTCGGCGAATTCCGCGACGATATGGACATCTGGATCGGCTGCCTGCCGCAGGATGATCCAGAGCGATATCGGTCCAGAAGCGGGTTGCACTTGGCCGAGAACCAATTGACGCCTTTGTATATGGCCCATGGGGATCGGGATGACCGTGTGCAGGTTGTGCAAAGTCGGCTGTATGCCGAGCGAATACATGAGTTGGGACGCAGTTCGCTTCTTCGCTACGACGAGATGGCGGGTGTGGGTGGATTCGGTCATGGAGACAACATGACCGAGGATCAGCGTGCACGTCTTGAGATAGGCAAACGCGACAATAAGCTGCTTCATCGGAAGCCAATCGAGATCCCGCAGCAAGGTTGCTTCACAGTCGGAGGCTATCTGGTGACGAAGAAGTTTCAAGTGTGGCTGGAGAGTATCGATCAACTGGCTTATGTCACGTATGATTGGGATAAGGGGTTGTTCACCGTGAAAGCCGAATCGCCATACATCTATGAAATTATTCTTCAAGGCGGGGCAACGCTTCGCGGGACAGCGGAGGTGGTAGCGTGAGCACGGCACATGCGGTTGTTACAGCTAGAGAAGGCAGCGGGCGATTAGATGGCAAGGTTATCTGGATCACCGGTGCGCTTGGCAAGCTGGGTCTGTCTGCTGTCTCCTTGTTCTTGAATCGTGGCGCCCTTGTAGTCGCGAACGATATTGTCGCTGAGGATGAGGCGATGAAACGGTTGGAGCTGGCGAATGGTGGGCCCAATCTATTGTATGTGCGCGCCGATATGAGCGATGAGACGCAAGTTCGCCAGGCGGTCGAACAGATCGAACAGCGCTTCGGTCGACTGGATGGTTTGTACCACAATGCCTACAGTCAAGTGATGAAATCCGTGACGGATCTGTCGCTGGAAGAGTGGAACCGTGTCATTACCGGTACGCTGACCAGTACATTCCTTACGAATCGGCAAGCATTACCGCTAATGATCGCAAGTGGTGGCGGCGTTATACTCAACACTTCTTCGGTGCTGGGGCAAGTGGTACGCAAGGATTGTCCGGCTTACGGCGCGGCCAAGGCTGGTATCAATCACTTTACCCGCGTCCTAGCAGCCGATTATGCGGCAAGCGGCATTCGGGCTAATGTGCTCGTTCCAGGCGACATCAAGACAGAGGCCGCGCTGGATTCGTTGCCGGCTTCCTTCAAGGAGTCCGTGAAGCGCGGCACTTTGCTGGGCCGGTCGGGTACGCCAGATGAAGTATCGGAGTTGGCGGCATTCCTGTTATCGGAATCTGCTTCCTATATAACTGGATCGTTGTTTACTGTGGACGGAGGGTTTACAGTATGAACTTGAATGATCGTATGATGGGGTGTCCGGATGAGAATCCGGACATTTGGTTGTCTCATTACACGCGCGATGAGCTGAAGCGTATGGGGGAGGCCGGTTGGACAGCCATTATCCCGCTTGCCGCCACCGAGCAGCATGGGCCGCATTTGCCGGTGTCCACCGACACGCTGATCTGTGAAGCAATTGCGGTGCAGGCCGGCGTGTTAGCCACGGCAGCGCTGGCGGAGCGTCCGCTGAAGTCGGGCGCCGGGTTGCTCTTGACCCCCGTGCTGCCGATTGGCTGCTCGAGCCATCATCTGGCGTTCGGCGGCACGTTGTCCTTCTCTTCGGCGACGTACTTGCAGATGCTGCGCGAGCTTGGCGAGAGCTTGGTGCAAGGCGGCTTTCGCCGCATCGTGTTCTTGAACGGCCACGGCGGCAATGAGCCGATGATGCACCAGACGGCACAGGACTTGGCCGTCGCGCACGATGTGTGGACCGCCTCGACCTCCTACTGGAGTGTCGCGCGGTCTGCTCTTGAAGCGTTGCAGGCCCAGGAGATGGGCCTCGTGCCCGGCCATGCCGGCGGCTTCGAGACGTCGCTCATCGAAGCGATCGCGCCGTCACTTGTGCGGCGGGACCGCTTCACGGCCAGCCACCCGAGCCGGCCTTGGATCAATGCCGGCCCGGCCGGTGCATTTATCGGCAGGCATGGTGAGCTGACCGGCGCCGATGGGTTCACCGACCCGCCGACGCCGGCTGACGGTGTCAAGGGTCGGCAGTACTTGGACGCCATCGCCGGTGCGGTGGCGGAGTGGGTCGTCCGGTCCATCCGCTGGATGGACGAGGACGTTCGCGCCCGCGAGGGCGGGGGCAGCCAGCGATGAGCGCGCTGCCCGAGCAAGAGCAGCGGCGCAAGTCGCGAGTGGCGGTGGCGGTCACGGAGTACCGCCACAACTCGCATGCGGAAGTGATCGTCGGCCGGCTGCTGGGCCAGCTCGGCCACGATTCGCAGCTCGACGTGGTTGCGCTGTACGCCGACCAGGTGCCGGCGAACGATATGAGCCGCGACGTCTCGCGGGTGTACGGCATTCCGATCTATGATTCGATCGGAGAGACGATTGCCGCTGCAGCCGCTGGCGGGACGCTGGACGGCGTCCTGCTCATCGCGGAACACGGGGATTACCCGTGGAACGAGAAGCGGCAGAAGCTGTACCCGCGGCGCCGGTTTTTCGAAGAGACATTCCGCGCCTATGATGCGCTTGGTCTGTCGGCGCCGATCTTCTCAGACAAGCATCTGGCTGCAAGTGCAGCGGATTGCGAATGGATCTACCGCCAGCTGAAGCTGCGCCACATCCCGTTCCTGGGGGGCTCGTCGATCCCGCTCGTGCCCCATGTCCCGGCCTATGACCCGGAGCGGCTCCGGGATGTACGGGACATCGTCGTCGTGAGCTGGCTCGGGATCGAGTCGTACGGCTTCCACGGGATGGAGGTGCTGCAGTCGCTGGCCGAGCAACGTACAGGCGGCGAATGCGGCGTCATCGCCGTGCAGGCGCTGGAAGGCCGCTCTGTCTGGGCGGCCATGGACAAGGGCGACTGGCCGGAGGAGCTGATGCTCCGAGCGCTGGGAGCGCTGCGGAGCGAACAGCCCGGCCATCCCCGTGATCACGTCGATGTCCCCGTGATCTTCATCGTCGAGTATGCCGATGGAGTCAAGGGCTACGTGCTGCAACTGCAGCGGTTCATCGGAGAATGGTCGTTCGCCTTCCGCCATCAAGACGGGGCGGTAGTCGCTGCACGATGCGATAGCGGCCTGGAACGGCCTTATATGCATTTCGGCGAGTTGGTCAAGCGAATCGAGCGGCTCGTGATCACGGGGCGTTCTTCAGTTCCCCTAGAGCGCACTTATATGACAACCCAACTGATTGCTGCAGGCATGGAGTCTCTCCATACAGGCAGACGGATGGAAACGCCGTGGCTTGCATTGCCCTATAACCCGATAGAATAATAGTAGAAGATACATAGAGAAGGAGAGATAGCGAAGATGGCAGACTTTACACAATTGTATTATTACAAGCCCGAGCGGCTTGAGCAGCATACAGGCAATCCAACGAGTAAGCCCAGTCCCCGCATCATCGAAGCGGATCTATGCATCTACGGCGGGACACCGGCCGGGATCGCAGCAGCGTTGCAAGCGGCGAGGATGGGGCTGCGTGCGGTTATTGCGGAATTCAGTCGTAATCTGGGCGGGATGACGTCCAGCGGTCTCGGTCGGACCGATGTCGGGAATAAGGCGGCAATCGGAGGTATCGCCCGCGAGTTTTACCGCGAGTTGGGCACGATCTACGGCGGGGAAGAGCCGGATGGCGTTACGTGGGCTTTCGAGCCGCATGTGGCGGAACAGATCTTCACCACCTGGATGGAGCAAGCCGGAGTCCCGGTTCACTTTAATCAACATCTGGCTACCGTGTCGAAGCGGGGAGACCGAATCACTGAGCTTCATATGGAGGACGGTACAGTATATCGCGGCTCGATGTTTGTCGATGCCTCCTATGAGGGGGACCTATTCGCCCGGGCGGGCGTTTCATATACCGTTGGCCGCGAATCCAATGCGACCTACCGTGAGACGTTGAATGGGATTCATTTCGGGCATCCGTCCCATAACTTCAAGGCGTGGATCGATCCGTATGTCGTGGCAGGTAAGCCGGATAGCGGGCTGCTGCCTGGGGTAATGGATGCAGAGCCTGGCTTCCAAGGGCAGGGCGACAAGTCGGTGCAGGCTTACAATTTCCGCATCTGCTTGTCGAATGTTGCGGCTAACCGCATTCAGTTCCCTGAGCCGCCGAATTATAATCCAGCCCAGTTCGAGCTGCTTCTTCGTTACCTCAAGGCAGGCGTGTGGGATGCGATGCAGCTGAACAAGCTCATGCCTAAGGGTAAGAGTGACCTGAACAATCGCGGCGGCGTATCCACCGACCACATCGGGGCCAACCACGCTTGGCCAGAAGCGGACTATTTGGCACGGGAGCAGATCTTCCAGGATCACGTCCACTACAACCTGGGGATGCTGTACTTTCTGGCTAACGATGAACGTGTCCCCTTGCATATCCGCGCGGAGGCGAGACAGTGGGGGCTGCCAGCGGACGAATTCGAGCGTACGAACGGTTGGCCGCACCAGCTCTATGTCCGGGAAGGTAGACGTCTTGTCTCCGATCTGGTCATGACGGAGTACCACTGCCGCCATTATGAAGTCATCGAAGACTCCGTCGGCTTGGCTGCCTATACGATGGATTCGCACAATTGCCGTCGAATCGTGCTGGATGGCCGCTGCATCAATGAAGGCAACGTCGAGATTAATCCGACAGGGCCGTACCCGATCTCCTACCGGGCCATCGTCCCTAAGGCGGAGGAGTGCGCGAATCTGCTCGTTCCGGTCTGTCTGTCGTCGTCGCATATCGCGTACGGTTCCATCCGTATGGAGCCGGTCTTCATGATCCTCGGTCAATCCGCCGCTACCGCTGCTGCCTTGGCACTGGAGAAGGGCTGCGCCCTTCAGGATGTGGATTACGCGGAACTGCGCACGCGACTGACCCTGGACGGCCAAGTGCTCCGCGCTTAGCCAGCTTGGATCTCAATAGCATTAGATGCTTCGCCTCCGCAACTATGCGGAGGCTACTCTACGTTTACCTAATTTTAAAGTAGAACCCGGCAAAAAAGAGTAGCTTCAGGAGGGAATGGGCAGGGAGTGGAAAAGCGAAGCGGCCGCCTTTGAAATATTGGGCCAACCTCTGAAAATATAAATAAAGGCCCAAGATTTCAACAGCGGTTGGAACCCCTGCCCATTCCCTCCAGACGCGCAAACGCATATCGAACTGGCTCCCATCCTTAATCTCACCCTCACTCCGTCACATCGCCCCTACATTTGCCACTTTGAAATTTCTGGACCCTAGTTGCATTTTTATATAAAATAGGTTTTACTTAATGAAGATATTGGGTATTTTAGAGAGATAGACATTTGAATTGTAGTTTACGAATTATCGAAGGGACGTGTGCAGCCCAATGAGCAGCGCATATACGCTGAAATTTTCTGCAGAACAAGCTAAGGAAATGCCGATGGTAGACCTCGCATTTGAGGTGCTGAAGGCATCCAATACCCCGTTTTACTACCGGGACCTGATGCAAGAAATCGCCAAGTTGAAAGGCTTGTCCGATGACGGAGTCATGAATGTAATTGCGCAATTATATACGGAAATTAATATTGATGGCCGTTTCGCTTGCGTGGGAACGAACTTATGGGGACTGAAGCGATGGTACCCTGTAGATAAGTCCGAAGATGGTGTGAACAATACCAAGCACCCGCGTATCATCAATGACGAGGACGACGACGAGGAAGATTATTACACCGAAGAAGAAGAGACGTACACCGAAGAGGAAGGCGAGTACACGAGCCTTGACGGCGAACGAGTCTTCGAAACCGAAGAAGAGGAATTCTTCGAAGCGGACGGTGAAGAGGAAGCAATCGACGGTGAGGGCATTGAAGAGGCAGTCGACGAGGAGCTGGAAGGCATAGCCGAAGGCGAAGAAGAAGACGGCGATTACGAGGATGACGAAGAAGAAGAAGACGGTGACGACGAAGATAGCGAAGCCGACAAATAATTATTCCCAGGTTGAGCCCAAGAGCTAAGCTGTAAGCTTGACAGGCTCCCCTCAAATGGGTAAACTATTTTCTGGGCTACAGATTTACATTCCGTTCATAATGAACGTTTTCTAGAAAGTGCCCCGTGTCCACGGGTGTGCTTTTTATTTTTTTTGGAACCAGACTGATCGGAGGGTATCACACAGTGACCAAATATATTTTTGTAACAGGCGGGGTCGTATCGTCCTTGGGTAAAGGGATTACGGCGGCCTCACTCGGCAGGTTGTTGAAGAATCGAGGGCTCAAAGTTACGATTCAGAAATTCGACCCTTACATTAACGTCGACCCCGGAACGATGAGTCCGTATCAGCACGGCGAAGTCTTCGTAACCGACGATGGGGCGGAGACGGATTTGGACTTGGGCCACTACGAGCGATTCATCGATATTAACTTGTCCAAGAACAGCAATGTAACAACTGGTAAGATATATTCCTCCGTCATTACCAAAGAGCGCCGTGGTGATTATTTGGGCGGCACCGTTCAAGTCATTCCTCATATTACGAATGAGATCAAGGATCGTGTATTCCGTGCGGGTCGTGAGACGCAGTCGGATGTCGTCATTACCGAGATCGGCGGTACAGTAGGGGATATTGAGAGCTTGCCTTTCCTGGAAGCAATCCGTCAGATTAAGAGCGATATCGGTCGAGACAACGTCATGTACATTCATGTAACCTTGATTCCTTACTTGAAAGCAGCTGGCGAAGTGAAGACCAAGCCGACCCAGCACAGTGTTAAAGAACTCCGTAGCATCGGGATTCAGCCGAATGTCATCGTGTGCCGGACCGAGTATCCGCTCACGGAAGAGATGAAGCGCAAGCTGGCGCAGTTCTGCGACGTAGATGCGAATGCAGTTGTCGAGTGTCAGGATGCTGAGACGCTGTACGAAGTGCCGATGATGCTGCGCGAACAAGGGCTCGATGACATCGTAGTCAAGCACTTGAAGCTGGACAACTTCACCCATCCGCCGGATATGCGTGAGTGGGAGCAGCTTGTGCAGCGTGTGAAGCAGCTTCAGCACAAGACAGAGATCGCTATTGTTGGGAAATATGTCGCTTTGCATGACGCCTACTTGAGTATTGTAGAATCCCTAGGACATGCGGGATTTGATTGCAATTCCGAAGTGAACATCCGCTGGGTGAATGCCGAAGATATCTACGATCACAATGTAGGTGAGCTTCTTGGTGGAGTGCACGGGATTCTGGTACCAGGCGGGTTCGGTGATCGAGGTATCGAAGGCAAGATCTCGGCGATTCGTTATGCGCGTGAACAGAATGTTCCGTTCTTCGGGATATGTCTCGGTATGCAGGTAGCAGTTGTGGAGTTTGCGCGTTCGGTCTCTGGATTAGATGGGGCGAATAGCTCGGAAATTCAGCCGACAACTCCTTACCCAGTAATCGATCTGCTGCCTGAGCAAAAAGAAATTGAAGATCTGGGCGGTACGATGCGTCTCGGATTGTATCCTTGCAAAATTTCTGAGGGCACATTAGCCATGGAGTGCTACGAGGATGAACTTGTATACGAACGGCATCGGCATCGGTACGAGTTCAACAATGAGTATCGCGATCTGATTGAATCTGCTGGCTTGAAGATTTCGGGGACGTCTCCGGACGGACGTCTGGTTGAGATTATCGAGATGCCAGGCCATCCGTGGTTCCTTGCCGTACAGTTCCATCCGGAGTTCACGTCCAGACCGAATCGCCCGCAGCCGCTGTTCAAACATTTCGTACGTGCCGCGTTGCAATATGGACAAGCCTGATCTTCATCCAGCTTGAATTCACACATAACTTTTTATGTAAAACCTTCAAAGTAATGTTCAAAGTCGGCAGGAAACCGAGAATTCATATCGAATAACTTTCATAGCTGGAAAAAGATTCGTTACTTTCTCAGACAAGTCGGCTTTGAATAGGGAGGGTTATTAGGTTGGAAAAGAGAAAAGTGTTGATCGTCGATGATCAGAATGGCATCCGTGTATTGCTTGTTGAAGTTTTTAGCTCCGAAGGCTATCAGACCTCACAAGCTTCTAACGGGAAGTTAGCTCTGGAGATAGTTCGCAAGGATCCACCGGATTTGGTTCTTCTGGATATGAAGATTCCAGGGATGGACGGACTGGACATCTTGAAGCACATTAAGCAGATCAACCCTTCTATCAAAGTCATCATGATGACGGCCTATGGTGAACTGGACATGATTAAGGAAGCGACAGATTTGGGCGCTTTGATGCACTTCACCAAACCATTTGACATCGACGACCTGCGCAGTGCTGTGAACAAGCAGCTTCGTTCACCCGATTCTCCCCGATTAGCAATTGGATCCTGATCTAGACTCAGGGTCCATTTTTTCTTTCCAATTTGTTCTTCTGCGCCCCTTGATCGCCGGACAGGCGTTACCATTCTAGATTAGATTGTGCTATAATTACTGCGTGCTATGACAACAGTCCGAGCCCAGCTTCTTTTGGCTGTACAATAAGGCTGTCCATTACTTGGTAGGAGGGTTCACGATGCCACTCGTTTCAATGAACGAATTTTTACCGAAGGCCAAAGCGAATAAGTTCGCTGTAGGACAATTTAACATGAACAACCTGGAGTTCGCGCAAGCGATCACAGACGCGGCGATTGCAGAGAAGTCGCCTTTTATTTTTGGTGTCAGCGAAGGCGCGTTGAAGTACATGGGGTATGAGTATACCGTTGCCATTGCTCAGGCAGCTGCTCAGAAGTCCGGTCTTCCGATTGCCCTGCATCTGGATCACGGTAGCTCGTTCGAAGTCGCGATGAAATGTATCCGCGCTGGCTTCAGCTCGGTTATGTTCGACGGCTCCCACTACACGCTGGAAGAGAACATTCGTCTGACGAAGGAAGTTGTCAAGGCAGCTCATGCTATGGGCGTGTCCGTTGAGGGAGAGCTTGGCACCATTGGCGGCGTTGAGGACGACATTAAC
Source organism: Paenibacillus sp. P4_E11 (assembly GCF_056401635.1). NCBI lineage: Bacteria > Bacillati > Bacillota > Bacilli > Caryophanales > Paenibacillaceae > Paenibacillus > Paenibacillus sp. P4_E11. Next base: position 46,670 of record NZ_JBFUIX010000046.1, read on the forward strand.
GTGGATGAAGAGCATGCGAACTTAGCCAAGCCCGAGGAAGCTATTCGTTTCTACGAAGAGACCGGCGTGGATTGCCTGGCGATCGCAGTAGGTACAGCTCATGGGATGTACAAGGGTGAAGTGAAGATCCATTACGATATCATTGAGAAGGTTGCTAGCGCAATTCCAGTACCGATCGTATTGCACGGCGGTTCCGGCGTTCCGGATGAAGCGATCCGCTTGTCCATTGCAGCTGGTGTTGGCAAGATCAACGTGAACACGGAGAACCAAGTGGCTTGCACAGAAGCAATTCGTCAAGTGTTGAGCCAAGATTCCAAAGTTTACGATCCTCGTAAATATTTGACCCCGGCTAGAAAAGCTATGGTTGAAGTGGTGCAAACCAAAATTCGTTTGTTTGGCAGCAGCAATCAGGCTTAAGATAGAAATGGGGAATTCGCAGCCGAAAGGCCACGTGTTTCCCATTCTCTTCTTGGTGTCTTCTGGGGGGAAATGGACGCATGACGGGAAAATTATTAATTGCAGGGGGACGTCCGCTGCGCGGCACTATTCCGATTAGTGGTGCGAAGAACAGCGCCGTTGCTTTGATCCCTGCAGCGATCTTGGCAGAGACGACGGTCGTTCTTGACAATTTGCCGAAGATCAGTGACGTGGGTATTTATACGGAAATATTGTCTCAGCTGGGAGCTGGCGTACAATGGGATGGCGATTCGATGCAAATCGATCCATCCTCGAYGAAGTCGATTCCGATGCCGAACGGGAATGTGAAGAAATTAAGAGCTTCCTATTACTTGATGGGAGCCTTGCTGGGACGGTTCGGTGAAGCAACGATCGGTCTACCCGGGGGTTGTAACTTTGAACCAAGACCTATTGATCAGCATATCAAAGGATTCGAAGCGTTGGGAGCAGAAGTTTCCAATGAGAACGGCTCGATTCGCATACGGGCGAAGGCGCTGCGCGGTGCGAAGATATACCTCGATGTCGTTAGTGTAGGGGCGACGATTAACATCATGTTGGCTGCATCTCGGGCCAAGGGCATTACTTTGATTGAAAATGCGGCCAAAGAGCCTGAAATTATAGATGTAGCTACATTGCTTAATTCCATGGGTGCTAAGATTAAAGGGGCCGGTACGGAGACGATACGGATTGAGGGCGTCGATGCTATGCACGGTTGCAGGCATTCGATCATTCCTGACCGGATCCAAGCGGGTTCGTATATGATTGCCGCTGCTGCGACTAGAGGAGATGTGCTGGTCGACAATGTGATTCCGAAGCATCTTGAGGCTATTACCGCGAAGTTGCAGGAAATGGGCGTACATATCTATGAGATGGATGAAGCCATTCGCGTAGTTGGACAACCAGAATATGAGAGCATTGATGTGAAAGCACTTGTATACCCCGGGTTTGCAACGGACCTTCAATCGCCGATGACCAGCTTGCTTACACAAGCGAAGGGAATTAGCATTTTATCGGACTACGTCTATAATAACCGTTTCAAGCATATCCCGGAATTGGTTCGTATGGGGGCCAAGATCAAGGTGGAAGGTCGTTCGGCCGTGATCGAAGGCGGTCCGCTCTCGGCAGCCAAGGTGAAAGCAACCGATCTGCGGGCCGGAGCTGCATTGTTCATCGCTGCACTGACTGTGCCTGAAGGGGTAACAGAGATTACCGGAACCGAGTACATTTATCGCGGATATGAGAACCTTGTTTCGAATCTTAGAAACTTGGGCGCTGAGATCTGGGAAGAGGAAGAATAGATTACGTCGAAATCGGCAATGCTGATTTGATAGATAGACGACTTGAAAATTTAATAGTGTGGTGGTAATTAATGATGGATATGCAATTGTCTCAACTCGAAACGTTGAAACTGACTGAATTGTACAAGCTGGCCAAAGAACATCAGATTCAGGCCTACAGCCAGATGAAGAAGAAAGAATTGATTTTTGCTATATTGCGAGCTCAAGCGGAAAAAGGCGGGCTCATGTTTATGCAAGGCGTCCTTGACATTTTGTCTGAAGGATACGGATTTTTACGTCCAATTAATTATTTGCCAAGTGCGGAGGACATTTATATTTCCCAATCGCAAATTCGTAAGTTTGATTTGCGTTCAGGCGATATCGTATCAGGGAAGTGTCGACCTCCTAAGGAGAACGAACGTTACTTCGGATTGCTGCAAGTTGAAGCGGTCAATGGCGAGAAGCCGGAAACAGCCGCAGAACGGCTCCATTTCCCGGCTCTTACTCCTCTTTATCCTCAAACGAAGTTTATTCTGGAGACAACCMCTGCGAATCTTTCCACAAGAATTATGGATATGTTAAGCCCGGTTGGGATGGGGCAGCGCGGCTTGATTGTTGCACCGCCTAAGGCAGGGAAGACCTTGCTCCTGAAGGAAATTGCCAACAGTATTTCTACCAATTACCCTGAGGTTGAATTGTTTGTATTGCTCATCGACGAGCGTCCAGAAGAAGTAACAGACATGCAGCGTTCCGTTAAGGGAGAAGTAATAGCTTCCACATTCGACGAATTGCCGGAGAATCACATCAAGGTAGCGGAGCTTGTCCTGGAACGCGCCCAACGACTCGTGGAACACAAGAAGGATGTCGTGATCTTGCTGGATAGCATCACTCGCCTAGCACGTGCGTATAACTTGGTTATTCCGCCGTCTGGTCGTACGCTCACCGGTGGTATTGATCCTGGTGCATTCCACCGTCCTAAGCGGTTTTTCGGGGCGGCGCGCAATGTGGAGGAAGGCGGGAGCTTGACGATTCTGGCTACTGCCTTGATCGAGACCGGATCGCGTATGGATGACGTTATTTACGAGGAATTTAAGGGAACGGGTAACCTGGAGCTTCATCTGGACCGGAAGTTGGCGGAGCGCCGCATATTCCCGGCTATCGACATTCGTCGTTCGGGTACGAGGCGGGAAGAAATGCTTATGACCAAGGAAGAGCTGGATAAGATTTGGGCCATTCGCAAAAATATGAACGAGTCCCATGAGTTCACGGAGTCGTTAATTAAGAAAATCGGCGAGGCGAAGACGAACGAGGAGTTTCTGGCTACCCTTGAAGCGAAGCCGGACTCGAAGCGCGTGAAGCACTCCGCCTCGTAACGATGCATACTTGCTAATCAGATAGGGGTGAAGCGCATGTATCTTGTATATGCCGATGCAGAGGGGAATGTATTCGATCACCCCGAGCTGCTAGGGCTGGGACGCAGCGGTCACATGATCACAGAAATATTGGAAGATGAGCTCATTCCACTACCGGAGGGCGCTACGCTGGTCAGTTTGCCGGACACGCGCCCGATTGGTTGGAACGAAGAGTCCGGCCAGATGGAACCGTTAGAAGGATACTCCGCCGTAGGGGCGCTCTTGCCGCAAGGCTTTACGCGTCTCTTATTACCTGGCTACGCCAAGACGGACAAATCCAAGAAGTTCCCGCTCTTCGGGTACACCGCCGTCGTCTGGAGAGATGGCGGTTTCTTCGTAGCCGCAGAGCTGACCGACGATCCGGAGCCGTGGAACCCGCGCAACTGTGATGTGGAGGAACTGGAGTCGCAGGTCAAGCGAATTAACGAGCAATACCCAGACAACCGGTTGTATACGCATTTGACGAATTGCGCGTTGGGTTACGAGTGTCTGACGGCCTCGAATACGTTCCTGAACCGCTTGGAAGGTGCGGTGCCGGTTTCGTATTCTTGTAACGCAGGCTGCTTCGGCTGTATATCCGAACAGCCGGACGACAGCGGGTTCCCAGCACCGCAGACGCGGATGAACTTCAAGCCGACCACGGACGAGATCGTTGAGATCATGCTGGAGCACTTGAAGGCACCGGAACGTATCATCAGCTTCGGTCAAGGCTGTGAAGGTGAACCTTCGACTCAGGCCGCATTGATCATACCTGCAATTAAGCGGGTGCGTGAGCAGACGAAGCACGGGTACATCAACATCAATACGAATGCCGGTCTGACCGACCACATGCGAGCGATCGTCGATGCGGGGCTCGACTTGATGCGCGTCAGCACGATCAGCGCGCTAGATGAGCATTACAATGCGTATTACAAGCCAAGAGCTTACACGCTTGCGAATGTGGAGAAGTCGCTCAAGTATGCGACAGACAAGGGTGTGTATACTTCGATTAACTACTTGATCTTCCCGGGCGTAACCGATCGCGAGGAAGAGATTGAGGCCATGCTTGGATTTGCTCGAAGGACGGGCCTTAAGCTCATCCAGATGCGCAATCTGAACATTGATCCGGAGAGTTACATGAACCTGATTCCTCCACCACAAGGAGAGATTTATGGGATGAAGCAGATGCTCGATATATACCGTGCTGAGCTGCCGGACGTCGTTATCGGTTCGTATACCCATGTTCCTCCAATCGCTCACCGTGCAGGCAAATAAAAGTTGCGCAGGCCTGACCTGCGTGCTATAATCTCGTTATGTGTCTATATAACTCTGGTTCGACAAACTGATCCAGGGCGGAAAGAGGTGAAGTTCAATGAAAGCTAACACACATCCTAAGTACAACATTACGTCTGTTACTTGTGCTTGCGGCAGTACGTTTGAGACAGGTTCAATCAAGGAAAATCTTCGTGTGGAAATTTGCTCGGCCTGCCACCCGCACTTCACAGGTAAGCAGAAGTTTATCGATGCTGGCGGTCGTGTTGATAAATTTAAGAAGAAATACGGCGTTTAAGCTACATGCCGTTTCCTGAGATTTCATAAGCATATAACAACTTCTCTTGGTCATCCTAATGGCAAAGGGAGGTTGTTTTTTATGTGGAAGAAGCGAACAGCTGTTATTGGCCTATGGGTTGCTGCTGTGCTCCTGATAGGTGGATGCTCGAACCCATCTACCCAAAAGACCAAGTCCTATTCCAATGACGGTTATTTGGGCTTGACCAACACGAATCCTAACTTGCCGCTCAGTCCGACCTACCATAACTACCAGAGTGATACCGATATGATGAAGGGGGCGCTTGGACTCGTTCCCGGCATTACGAACTCCAGTATTACACTGAATGGTTCTCGTGCCACAATTAAGCTATATGTTCCGAGAGGAACGACTGCTGAGGAGCGCGAACGTATCCGACAAGGTGCTGAAACCGAGCTTACCAAGGCAGCTCCTCGATACCGATATTCCGTGCGAGTAGCTAGGTAATTGGACCGTTGTCTGTGATGCAGAATGCCAGACGAATGTCAGACGATTGCCAGATGATGCAGGTTGCTATTTGCAGCTTGATCAGCTATACTTATTTTTACCGTGCTAGATGGGGAGGTAGCGGTGCCCTGTAACCCGCAATCCGCTGTAGCGGGGTTGAATTCCTGTTTGAAGGTCTTGTCGATGTAAGGCCTGCCCTTTACACGTAGTGTTGACGGTYGGGTCCTCCGCAATGAGCACTTGTGAACCCGGTCAGGTCCGGAAGGAAGCAGCCGTAAGTGAGATCGTTCATGTGCCGGAGGGTAGCCTAACTCGAGCTAACCGGTAGAGGTAACGCTTGGATCGCATTGATCGACGTCAGGTGCACGGTACTTTATAGACTATAGTAGTAAACACGCTGGGGGGACTTTCCTTCCGGTGTTTTTTGTTTAGGCGGAAAAAAAAGGGATCGCGCGAATGATATCGAATTGTATATATATGGATATCCAGCCTGTTCGTAAAGGTGGTCATATTTTGCTGCATAAACTCCATTTACAAGAACATGATTTGAAGCTCTACCTACATAAGCTGCTTGCTCACCCTGCTGCCTGGACGGACTGTGACGGGAGGATATTGGATTGCAACGAGATGTTCGCCGATGTGACGGGAATGGACGAATTGATCGGCATTCAGGTGAATCAACTGTTTCCTGACGATCCGATATGTTTCAATTCAACCGCTCCTCAAGCTTGGACAGAGTCTACAGAACGGCCGGCATCGACTGAACCGACTGAAGAGCATGGCTCCCTGCTGGTCACATTGAGAAGTGTGGACGGAACGGAGACAAAAGGATATCGCAGTCTATACGTGGTCGGGACCGATGAGCAGCAATACTGGCTGATCGTCCTGCATGATTTTGCAACGGGTGGTCTTAGCTTATTGCAGCAATTTGCGGGGATGTTTATTAAGGATGTTAACATGGGAGTCCTGTTGATTGACAGCCGCTTTACACTTGTAGATATTAGTGAAACGGCTTGCCGCATCCTCGGCGTGAATAAAGAGAAGGCTTTGAACCGTCCGGTTGACGATGTGTTCCGGGTCGTTCCGAAGGAGCATCGGCTTGTTCAGCGAACCCTCCTGGATGGAGTGGTAGTACGCAATCACGCCGTTAGTTGGATGAACAATGCAGAGCGTTACGAACTGCTGATGGATTCCAACCTGCTGAAGGACAAGGGTGGGCATATCGTAGGGGCGTACGTCATATTTAAGGACGTTACGAATCTCCGCTCGCTCGAACAGCAAGTACAACGAAGTGATCGACTCGCGATGATCGGTCAGATTGCCGCAGGCACCGCACATGAGATTCGCAATCCGCTTACTTCCATTAAGGGTTTTCTGCAAGTGCTGCAGCGTACGTTCGTGCAGACGGGCATGGAGAAGGAACATGGCTTTACGGAGCTGATGCTTTCCGAGATCGACCGGATCAATGAGTTAGTGAGTGAATTCCTTTTGCTTAGCAAACCGCGTGATGTCTCCTATGATCGGATCGATA
>NZ_JBFUIX010000047.1:0-53350 GCF_056401635.1 Paenibacillus sp. P4_E11
TAAATAGCTTTAATTTTTTGACATAAGGAATAGTGAAACTCTTCTGAAAAGTCCGTATTCAATTTCACATATCCATTCGCTATAAATTGTGACATTTGCTCATCAGTCAGTAAAATCTTTGTCTCTTTCATACAACTTCCCTCCCAGATGGTTTTCCAAACTAAATTGTGGCTTGCCTATGCGGCTTTTTTGTTAAATCCATTTATTTTGAGCCAATTCGTTCTCTTCAAACATCCCCATATCAACAAAATTTTGGTAGGAACGATATATGTGTGCCCTCATTACCTTTTCTGCTTCGTCAGAATCACCCTTCTTCAGCACCTCAATTAACTCCAAATGTTCAGACACCTCATTCTCCTTAGTATATTTCCGCTGCAAAATTCGATTTACGAGCTGAATTCGAAACGAGATGAACTCATACATGAACAATAAAATCGAATGGTTGGACAGCCTGTAAATATAGTGGTGTATATAGCTTGAATCTGGAGAAAGCACCTCGACAGAATCGTCCGTAATTTTGGCTTTCATCTCACAATAAAAATCTTCCAAATGCTTAATGTCCTTGATCGTTACATTCTGAACAGCCAATCGAATAGCCATACCTTCTAATACAGCGCGGTATGAATAAATTTCGAATATATCCTTGGCGCTTAACGTACGGACTAACGCCCCTCGGTTCGGTACAACCTCAACAACATGCTCACCTACTAATTGATGAATAGCTTCTCGAATAGGCGTTTGGCTAATACCGAGTTCCCTCGCTAGCTGGCTTTCCACGACCCGGTCCCCGGGATTCAATATACCCTCGATAATTTTATTTTTGATAAGGAACGCAATTTCTGACCGTAAATTTTGACTTTCCGTTCCCGATTTAGTTCCAAGTTTCATTGTTGTTATCACCACCTCCCCATAATTAAATATAGATTACTAAGATTATATTCAATGAACTGAAATTATGTATAATCAACAATAATTAAATTTTTCAGTTTGAGCATGAAAAAAAGCTGCATCCGATTAACCCCCGAGCAGCTTGAACAACTTTGAAAAAGGCCTATTCTTTCCATTGCTACATCATTCGCAGATCTCGATAGCCGCGTCACCCTCGCGATACTGTGTTGCGGTTACAACTGCTGCCTCCACACGCAACCACCAAGCCCCGGCACATTCCGGCAGTCGGCTACTGTTATTGGAGCGGACCTGCTCCGCTAATGCTTCACCAAAGAAGAACTTAGCTAATTGTATCGCTTGATCGACATCGTCAAAAGCGTAATGCGTGCGGATCCACTTGTGCTCGAACCCGTACACTCGTTCTAATGCTTCATAGTAAGCGGGCAGAAATTCCGGTGGATTCGGCATTTCGGTCCCTGTCCCCATCGTTTCGAAAATAATGACCGTCCCTTTGCGGACACAGGATCCGTTATTCCCTTACAACAAGCTATTTTTGTCACTTTCCAGGGCAAATAGCGGCATCTGTGTCCGTTAGGTCTGCTTATACCTGCTCATCTCACCATATAACGGCTCTCAGGTCTGCAACGAATGTTGTACAAACGAAGAGGGCACCCGTAACGCTTCAGTACGGTCAAGAACTTATACTTTCTTATCTGTTAATAAAAACACAAAAAGTCTCGGCTGCATTGGCCCGAGACTTTTTGTGTTTAATTAAGAAGATATTAACCTTTTACAACTTGGATCACATTGCGAACGGATGCTGCGGATTTGTCCATAGCGGCTTTCTCTTCTGCAGTCAGTTCCAGCTCGATTACTTTCTCGATGCCGTCGCCGCCCAGAACAGTCAGTACGCCCATGAACAACTGATCGTAGCCATACTCGCCTTCGAGAAGAGCGATCGTTGGCAGAATACGCTTCTTGTCCTTCAGGATCGCTTCGGTCATTTGCACGAGCGATGCTGCAGGTGCATAGTACGCGCTGCCGTTGCCGAGCAAGTTCACGATCTCGCCGCCGCCTGTACGGGTGCGAGCTACGATTGCTTCGATGCGATCAGCCGGAATCAGCTTCTCGATGGGCACACCGCCAACGTTCGTGTAACGAACGAGTGGAACCATGTCGTCACCGTGGCCGCCAAGAACTACGCCGCGTACGTCTTCAACGGACACGTTCAATTCTTGTGCGATGAAAGTACAGTAACGCGCAGTATCCAATACGCCGGACTGGCCRATTACGCGGTTTTTCGGGAAGCCGAGGGCTTCGAATGCCGCATAAGTCATAGCATCAACGGGATTGCTAAGAATGATAACAATCGAGTCTGGGCAATACTTCTTGACGTTCTCACAAACGGATTTGACGATACCGGCATTAGTAGCAACCAAATCGTCGCGGCTCATACCTGGTTTGCGAGCAATCCCTGCGGTAATGATCACGATATCGGAACCAGCAGCATGTTCGTAATTAGYTGTACCGATGATGTTGCTGTCGAACCCTTGAACCGGGCTAGCTTCGAGCATGTCGAGTGCTTTACCTTTGGTTGGGTTCTCGAGTGGGGCGATGTCAAGCAAGACAACGTCGCCGAGTTCTTTTTGCGCTAGCATAAGTGCAGTTGTCGCGCCTGTGAAACCTGCTCCTACAACGGTAATTTTCCTACGTTTGATCGCCATTTGGATTGTGCCTCCTGGGTATTCTATTTGGGAATACGCTACAAAGCTTTGCTTCACTTTTTGGGGTAAAAACCCGGGGCCCCCGGAAAGTAATCGGAATACGCCCCAGCGCTTCGCTCCACTTTTTGGGGCAACTTACTCCATGTTTGCGATGATTTGGTTCGCGAACTCGGAGCATTTCACTTCAGTTGCGCCTTCCATCAGACGGGCGAAGTCATAAGTAACGGTTTTGTTGTTGATCGACTTCTCCATCCCTTTGTAGATCAGGTCAGCCGCTTCCTGCCAGCCCAAGTGCTCCAGCATCATAACGCCGGACAATGTTACGGAACCCGGGTTAACTACATCAAGACCGGCGTACTTAGGAGCCGTACCGTGAGTAGCTTCGAAGATAGCGTGGCCAGTCAGGTAGTTGATGTTCGCTCCAGGAGCGATCCCGATTCCGCCAACTTGTGCAGCCAAGGCATCAGACAAGTAGTCGCCGTTCAAGTTCAATGTCGCGATGACGTCGAAGTCGGTTGGACGAGTCAATACTTGTTGCAAGGCGATGTCGGCAATCGCGTCTTTCACGACGATTTTACCAGCAGCTTCTGCGGCTTTTTGAGCGGCGTTAGCAGCTTCAGTCCCTTTGTCAGCTTTGATGCGGTCGTATTCGTTCCAAGTGAACACTTTATCGCCGAATTCACGCTCAGCCAGCTCATAACCCCAGTTCTTGAACGCGCCTTCGGTGTACTTCATGATATTGCCTTTATGAACAAGCGTCAGGCTCTTGCGGCCATGCTTAATAGTGTACTCGATTGCAGCGCGAACTAAACGCTCGGAACCTTCCTTGGATACAGGCTTCACACCTAGACCGGAAGTTTCAGGGAAACGGATTTTGTTAACGCCCATTTCGTTCTTCAAGAATTCCAGCACTTTCTTCACTTCAGCAGAACCTTCTGCCCACTCGATACCCGCATAGATGTCCTCTGTGTTTTCACGGAAAATAACCATGTCAACCAACTCAGGACGCTTAACAGGGGAAGGAACGCCCTTGAAGTAACGAACAGGACGCAAGCAAGTGTACAAGTCCAGCTCTTGACGAAGCGCTACGTTCAGGGAGCGGATACCACCGCCGATAGGTGTAGTCAATGGACCTTTGATTGCCACGATATATTCGCGGATCGCAGTCAGTGTATCAGCTGGCAACCAGCTGTTGTATTGGTTGAATGCTTTCTCGCCGGCGAATACTTCGTACCAAGCGATTTTCTTCTCGCCTTTGTAGGCTTTCTCTACAGCTGCATCCAGAACGCGCTTGGAAGCTGCCCAGATGTCCGGGCCTGTTCCGTCGCCTTCGATAAAAGGAATGATCGGGTTGTTAGGAACCTGCAGCTTGCCGTTCTCAATCGTAATGCGTTCGCCTTCAGTCGGAAGCGAGAATTGTTCGAATTGTGCCATTGAATGAACCCTCCAATAATATGTGGTATGATCAGTTAAAAAAATTCGGGGCCCCCCGCAAAGTAACAGGCATAATCATCGAAGCAACACATCACTTTGTGGGGTTAACCGATTAGCGGTTCTCGATCGGAATGTATTTCTGGTTAACGGGTCCGGTATACTCAGCACGCGGGCGGATCAGACGGTTGTTCTCGTACTGCTCCAGAATGTGAGCGGTCCAACCGGATACACGGCTGATCGCGAAGATAGGCGTGAACAGGTCACGAGGAATTTCTAGCGACGTGTAAACGGAAGCGGAGTAGAAGTCTACGTTCGGCTTCAGCCCCTTCTGACCCGTTACCAGCTCTTCAATCTTGATCGACATGTCGTACCAGGTCATGTTGTTCGTAATCTTACCGAGCTCGTAGGACATCTTCTGCAGATGCTTGGCACGTGGATCGCCGTTTTTGTAAACCCGGTGTCCGAAGCCCATAATCTTCTCTTTGTTAGCAAGCTTCTCGTTGATGAAGGATTCCACCTTCTCCACGCCGCCCACTTGTTCAAGCATGGCCATAACGGCTTCGTTCGCACCGCCGTGTAAGGGACCCTTCAAAGCGCCAATTGCGGAAGTTACACCGGAGTAGATGTCAGACAATGTAGCGACAGTTACGCGAGCAGCGAATGTCGACGCGTTCAGCTCATGGTCAGCATGCAGCACTAGAGCCTTGTCCAACGCCTCGACAGCGATGGCTTCCGGTTCCTTGCCGCTCAGCATGTATAGGAAATTATAAGAGATGGAGACACCCGACTTAGGTGCAATCGGCTCTTTACCGTCCCGGATGCGCGCGAATGCGGCAATGACAGTAGGAAGCTGCGCTTGTAAGCGGATCGCCTTACGCAAGTTCGCTTCCGAGCTCATATCGTTCGCTTCATCGTCATACAGAGCCAGAGAAGAGATAGCTGTACGAAGTGCAGCCATAGAATTGGTATCCTTCGGATACAGCTTGATTTGTTGAATGACGGAATCCGCAATTGCAGCGTTACTGCTCAATTCGCTGCGCAACTGATCCAATTCTGACTTGGTAGGAAGCTTGCCGTACCATAGCAGATAGGCTACTTCTTCGAACGAAGCATTCTCTGCCAGATCATCGATGTCAATGCCGCGGTACGTCAGTACGCCATCAATGATCGAACTGATCGAAGAGGTAGTAGCTACGATGCCTTCAAGACCTTTAGTAGCAGTCATACGTTTATCGCTCCTTTGTGATAATATAGGGGCCAGATGTAAAGCTATAAATAGAACCGATAAGAACAGCGACAGGTGCTAAGAAATACTTATCAGTTACTATGATAAATGATTTGGGGCAAGAAGTGAAGAAAATGAGGCATAAAACTTCATTATCAGCACCATAAACATCTACTATCTCACGGTTTCGTCACATTGAATCACTTTAAATCAAATTGATTGCTATTGTGGGAATCTGTCCATTCCAGTATTCTCACCATGAATCACAAAAAATCATACTGAATCACTACATTTGTGGGTAAAATGTGGGAAAAGGTAATGCCGCGACTTTGGATGATGGTCGCGGCATTTTACTATGTTGGATACTGCCAATGTGATAAATTATTTTTATTCCTTCTACGCATTTACTCCTTTTCCCTGCCAAAATAGACTTGATCAATATGGTATCCATAAAAACTTAACATTTCAACTGCTACACTTACTGGTATATTCGTTGAGTCATTTTCATACTCATGAAGCATTTCTGGAGACATTTTTATGCCCTCTGCTGCTTCTTCTATTGATCGGCTCGAAGAAACTCTTGCTGCTCGCAGTGATATTTGTACCTCGCTTTGGACATTCCTCATTCCTACTTTCATTTTGCATCCATCTCCCCGAGTTTACTTCTCATGCTCGATATGTGTATAATCTTTCCATATAGTTAGGATGTGAGAGGTGATACATGACTCCCCCCATTGGGAGGAGCCGATTGCCTGAATGGTTTTATCTAACAGGTAAAAAGYAAGTCGACCTTGCACTATATTTGAAAGTTTCCGAAACCTTTATCTCACTTGTGTGTAGCAACAAGAAAGAACTATCCGTATACAATTTGAGAAAAACTGCACTCTTCTTCGGATGCTCCATGGATGAACTAGTGGACTGGGTCGATGAACTGAACTGAAGGGCACGGCAGAGAGCGAATAATAACGCTCCTCCCACGCCTATGAAGTTATCCCAGGGGTAAAGTCGTCGAGCTAAAACAAAACCTAATTTCCTAAATTAGGTTTTAGCGTTCCTTAGCACATTATGCCTTTCACCTCTCAGCAGCTGGCTGACCTGCGGTCCATTGACACCCGTTTAGCCCCTATAGCTTTGCGTAGCCGACTTTCGTCGGGTTTGCCATTATCGTCTCGCTATCGTGAGATGTTACATATGATGTAAGATAATGATAGGACAACCATTCCACTAAGGCAATAGCTAAATTGGCATTATTTTCTGACAATTCGCATAAGATAAAAGGCTCTGTTTTAGTCGGTGCCCAGGTGGCCCGGCTTTTTTCTCGTCCCAAAGTCATCAATGTCCCTGCATATCTCGTGCTGCCAGTCCACGTCGTTAGTCATTGAGGCCATAAGCGAGTAATTACAGAGAAGGGCTTGCGTCCAACAGTGGTTGACCAACCAGTCCAAGCAGAGCTCCAACTCCTTGCTCTGGACCGGATCTAGTCCGCCTGTCTTTTGAGCCACCCGCAGCTGCACAATCCGCTGAATAATCGGACTATCACTTACCACAGCGACCACCACCCTAAGCACGCCAGCGCCCCGAGCACCACGACGTACCAAGCGGCAAGGGTTTCCTTCTTCGGGTCTTGGACAGGCTCCTCCGTGGCGTGAACAGCTTTAATGCGGTTGTCCTGTGTGTAACGAATGCGGTAAACGGTTTGCTTCTGCATACTGACCATCAGCTCCTTTTCGGTTGATGATAAAGTGTATGCACAATCTATTGTGATATTGCTTGTCCGATTAGGATTTTCTTTCCCAAATTTGTTCGACGGTCCATCTCGACTCTACTCCCTGTGTCTCAGCCCAGGAATTGAGGGTATCTCTGATGTCGTAAGCCAGGTTTAGGAGTGGCACCGACTTATTACGGCTGAGGTTTGTGACAGTATTCCGGTTAATGCCCAGAGCTTCGGCCAGATCCATTTGTGAACGATCGAGTACGGCCAATATTGTCTTAATATTACAAACCATTATAATCACCTCACCAGAACAGTTCGACGTAACCACCTGTCGAATCCTTTGATGAAAGGTAGGAGCTTTTGCCGAATCTCCAGTTGCGACAAGACCCCGATTACTCGGGGCCGCTTACTTTTGTATTTTGAACCGGAGTTAGAATGGATTTGTAAGCTCGCGCTAGATGCACTCCGATCTCCGAACGCATGACCTCACGTGTCATGCCAAACCTATTTTGGTACCCCCGGCAGACGTATTGTGTATAAAATACATCGTCGTGTGTCTCGTCTGACAACACCTTTATATCATGCTGTTTTAGCTCTCGTCTAACACGGAACAGTTGAGCACTAACCTCGTCCATCACCTTAATAATAAATTGCTCCATGATCTGATGGAGCATGATTCTGGACCGCTTGAGGTCATCAAGGCTTTTTTGCAGCATGGTTAGTGTGTGAGGAAGTAGGACAAATTCCCGGATCAGTTTTAATTCGTCTATTGTTACCACGCTCGGGACCTTTTTGGCGCGATCCTGGTACTGCTCCTGATGCTCGGTCAGTTGTTTTCGCGTCAAGCTCATATGGCAGCACCCTTTCTAGTTGTTGGTATAGCGGCAAGGATGTTCGCAATAGTAAAGACACGAGGTGCACCGGACGTGATGCAAAACGCCCTCAGCTTACCATCCCTGACTGACTCGACCTTGATGCGACGCTGTGACAGCTTGCCGTTCTGATCCTGATAGATGATCTCCACGGTGCGACCTATGTACTTCTTCATGCGAACACCCCCAATTTATACGAACACTTATTCGTATTATAACGAGAACGCCCGTTCCTATCAAGGACAAAAAAGAGCAGAAGGGGTAGCCCTCCTGCTCTTTTGCGAGGTAACAATCACTTTTCATTTCCAATTATCGTAATGTATTTGGCCTCTATTTCAGGCAGTGTAACGGAACTATTTAACACAGACTTGTATGTCTTAAGACCTTTCACATCTCCCCAAAGGGTTATTATGTCGTTTTCTAAAATCCGATCTTCCCCTTGAGCTTTTCTAAAGTTCACATATACGGTATCCTGCCATCCATATTGCTCTTTCGTCACATTAATTCTCAATTCAACTTTATTGCCCGATTCGAGAGTTTGAATTACCTTACCTGTGTAAGTCACTGACTTTGATTTGAAACTTTCCGGATTTCTAGCTAAGTCGAGAAAAGGAATTGTTGCTGCAGCAGCTTTATATTCTTCTTGAGATTCAGCAGCAGGCTGGCTAGATTGCTCACTGGAAGCCGGCTCTGACTTAGGCTGGATTAATGCTCCAATGATCCCGAACAAGACGAATACGCCAATAACGGTAACAAAAAAGTTCCTAATGTACCTCGTCAGTTTTCGCGGTTTTTTCTTAACTTTTGTTGCCGGAAATGATGTGCTAAGTAACCACGTTCCACAGTTAACGCAATACTTCTGATGCTCCATGTTCTCGGTCTTACACGAAGGGCAAAGATAGCGTTCCTTTGAATCCGCTTCTTTCTGTATCTTTTCCATTTCTTTAATAAAATTGCGCTGGGTCCGATTAGACAAGTGATGCACCCCCATATGGGAAATAGTACCTACATGATTTTACCATCTTCAAGGGGTTATGTGTTTAAAATGTTTCAAAAAACAGAAAAGCCCCGCTAGCAGAAGCCAGCAGGGCAGCAGTCATTTGTTGTTAATCAGCACCAACAGCCGGTTAAGAACATCTGCCAGCTCCTCCCGGGTCACCGGTTGGTCCGGCCGGAACGTTCCATCCTCGTACCCGGTCATCAGGCCGTGATGGTTAGCGACCCAGATCACGTCCTCACTCCAGCGACCAGCCTCGACATCCGAGAACTCAGTCTTCTTCACTGGTGCCTGTTCAACCGGCTTCTCAAGACTCCAGCCACCCTCATCGCCATAGGCCATGTTATGATCGACCCCGATACCATTAACCACGACATCATTTTTCCATTGATATAAGTTCAAGAAGTCCGCTACACGGCCACTACTCCAGGCGTAGGTCTGCCAATACTTCGAGCAGACTGCAACGTTACGTACCGCGTTGATCACGGAGTACGACCCGTACACACCCGTCGTGTGATTCGGCGTGGCCTCGCTGGCGCCGCGAATGTATTCGATGACGGTCGCCATTTGAGCGGTACTAGCGTCGAAGTCAACAGCGAAGTAGATGCAGCTGCCTGGCGGCTGACCGATTGCTACTGCGACCTGGAGAGCTGTCATACCGTCCTGAAGCCCTGCCTCGTATCCACCAAGCGGCCGTCCCGCTGTTGTTTCGAACACCGAGATTATCTGCATGCCGGCGCCACTGATCGCCTCAGCCTCCACCATCGTGAGCGCCTTCCCCCCCGATGGGACCAGGTAGCGACCAACAAACTCTTGACCATCCGCCTTAAACTTTGCGGCCAGCTTGGCGGTCAACGGTGTTGCACAATCAATTCCCTGTTTCATAACTGATCACCATCTTTATCTGCCGCTTGCTTGGCCTGTTTAATCAATTGATGACCGTACACCGCTACCGCCCCACACAGCAAACCCTGCAGGATCGCTTCCGGAACAAAACCGAGTAGCCAGACCGTAAACACCAATGCGAACACCGTTACTAGGTACACAATGCTCCAGTCTGGTACCGCCGGTGTACGCTTGAGGATATACCCAAGCACCCCACAAGCAGCAACAACGATAAGCAGCCTAGGGTCAATCAATTGCAGAATAGCACTCCATTCCATATCTATCACTCTCCGTTTTTAATAGTTTATGAGACGAACTTAGTTTCTGACACTCTTGTCTCCGTCCAATCGATCGAGCCTCTTGTGAGCTTGCTTGGCCGACTCCTCCACACGTGTAACTCTCTCGGATAGCACATCAAAACGTTGCCCCTGAAGTCGTTGCTCCACTCGCATGTCGTCTACACCTCGCTTGATGTATTCCACGTCAGCCCGCATAGTTGCGTCTTTTCCGGCTTCACTCACCGTATCCTGTCGTATTGCCCGTGCCCGTCCTATCCATCCGAGCGCTATACCACTAATTGCGGCAATTACAGCTATAAGTGCAGTTAGGTCCACCTCTCCACCCCTTTATTTGGCCAATAAAATAGCCCCGATTGCTCGGGGCATGACTCAGTGATTGGTCGAGTTATTCTGTTGGTTGTTCGGCTCTCAGTAGCACCCTATACTGTGGGTCATCCGGCCTTTTCAAGGCGATTGTATCCACGTGTTCCTGCGGAGTGATCCACCCCTTAACCAACGCGCTGTCGATATCGTTTAAAAAGTAGTTCCTTGCCGCGTGAAGCATTACCGGGCCGCCATCCGGAGTTACATACTCAACTTTACTCGGTTGGTTCTCGATATTTTCGAAGCTGTTTCCACCTGTGAGATAAATGTTTGAAGCGTACGAACGGACCAGCAACTGATTGACCGCCATTCTACAACACCTCCAGTTCGATTAGTAACTCAATTAGATTTTGTTGCGTTGCGTTATTGTCAGCCGCGGCATATTCCGCGGCGGCTAACCTAAACTTAGCCGTTAAGAGTTCCGCCTCCAGCTCCGCGATCCGTTCTTCCGGAGTCGGGGGCGGTGCTGGCCGTTCGTCCCATTCAGCGTCCAGTGCCTCCTGCGATCGCTCGATCAATTCGTCATCGGTGTACCTGAAGCGATATTGCCCGCGCCCGTTCATGAGTTGCAGTTGAAAGTGGCGAGCGTGCTCACCAAGGATCTCGACATCGCCTTCGCGCGGCTCTTCAAACGCAGAAGAAAAGCCGTGGATCACGATCCCGGCTTCGTTTGTTCGGATGTAGTGCTTGTACTCGTCCATCGTGTCCTCCTTTATAGTTCAGCATCGGCTGACCAGTGAAATTGAACTACTGCATTAGTTGTCGATATATTTCCACCCGAAGCATTCCAAGGCAGAAAACCGGATTCACTGCTTATTGCTACACTACCAGAACCAGCCGCTAAATCTGCACCAGATGTCGCGTCTGATACTCTACCGGTGTTAGCCGAATTCGTATGCGGGTATGCGATAACGGTCGGCGATATCGTTCTTTTTTTAACCTTGAAGCTGACCGTACCGTACTTCTGGCCATTGGGAATCGTGCTGTTTGGTACAACACGCACCTCTGCGCCTGYCCCATCAGAATCCGATGCTCCCGGAATTTTTGCGTAGTTATAACTCTTCTCATAATATCGTTGACACAGCGCCAGCTCCTCTGCAAAGCTGCGTGGTTGGTGTGGTAGCGCTACATCCCCAGCACAAAGTTGGATTTGAGCTATTTCAAAGTAATCACTAGCCCCCGCTGTGCCCAATGGGGTATATGAAAACATCACTGCGACCTGTGATTTTCCAGTCAGGACGCCGCTCATTGTAACAGTGAACTTTTGCCATACGGTATTAGCAGTAGCAGTAACGCTTGCCTCTACCGTTTCCCCTGTGAAACTTTGTAGTAAATTTTGATCAGTTCCCGTTCCACTCCTAATCGTTGCCTGTAGAGAAGTTTGAACCGTCCCTGTTCCTATACGTGCCCAAAACGACAAAGTAAGTTTCTTTCCAAGAAACTTTTTACTGTCTCTGGTTTCTAAAGACTGAGCCAGATAGATTGTATTCACCCCGGTCTGCCCTGAGTTCCGCTGGAACCGTAAACAGTCCACACTCCCCGGAACGCCGCTTCCATCCTGCTTACTGATGGTCATAGTTTGACTTGGTATTATCGTATTGTACGCGCACCATCTGTCAGCAAGATATTGCAGTCCACCTGAAGCGTTAATACTCGTCCCGCGCTGCCATACGTCAAAACTGCCGTTTATGAGGACCTGTCGAGAAATAACATCCATCTCCGCTTGCACACGATCAAATCCGGTGCTGATGTTCGCAAAATCATCCTTGATTTTTATTGTCGGGGTCAGGTTGCAATATCGATTGCTCACGCTTCTCAGCTCCTTTCAACTCTTGGCGTCGCTTCGTGATCGCTTCTGACAGTTCCCACAAGATCAGATCCTCGTTATTCGAATGGTAGGCAAGCACCGCAATGATAACATCGCAGATTTCCTGGACTGGTTTGGTCGGGTCCAGCTCACAGCGGATAATCGGTTGAATAAATGGCATGCGGATGCCACGCTCCTCTTTATGCATAATAAGGAATCTTTCTGACAGTCCCGTTAATTGTAACCGGGATATAACCTACTACTTGAGTTGGAGGAGTTATACTTCCATTGCTGGCCGAGGTAGAAGTTGAAAAATTAATTCTCCACTCACTACCTGAATCGAAAACAGCAACGCTTCCACTTTGCCAGCGCCATGTGCCATACACTGTTGCAGTGTATGTGTTGTTTCCGATAGTAAAATTGCCAGCGTTGTTATTGTTGATATTGCTGGAATACCAATTCCCAACCAAACTACCGTTTGTTGTAAACGATGTTTCGGAATTATTATCGCCAATTCTCAGTGTAGGTCCGTACAAATCGATACGAATTGGACTGTAGATCGTCAATCGGTTATTCGTTCCGATACTGGATTCGCTGGTGCTGTTTATGCTCATTCTCGCAGCGCCATTATAATAAAAATTCAGCGTTCCAAATGTCCCTGGATTCGGACCGATAATCTGGCCAACCTCGAAAGCCGGACCCTCAAGAAATCCGACCGAGTTATAAGTTGATAACTTATTGTCCGCCAGTTCGATGCGTGCTCCGCTTGCAGCAGTTCGAATTGTCGTGCCGGTAATCATTCCCCCTGAGATGGACGCTCCTGAGATCGACCCTGCAGAAATTGACGCCCCAGTGATTGTACCACCTGAAATCGTGCCAGCAGAGACAGTCCCCGTAAACGTCCCGCTCGCCGCGCTCAACTGACCCGCAAACGTTCCTCCAGCAGCCTGTAAATTCCCACTAAACGTTCCCGTCGCAGCAGACAGTGATCCAGCAAAAGTACCTCCTGCCGCGGTCAGATTACCTGCGAACGTGCCTGTCGCGGCACTCAGTGATCCAGAGAATGTCCCTGTGGCAGCGGACAGCGATCCCGCGAATGTCCCAGTCGCAGCGGACAACGACCCACTGAACACCCCATCAGAAGCCTCCAGCGTACCATTGAACTTGTATTTCCCTGCTACTGGATCGAAGTATATCTTATCTACGCCTGAAGCCTGGAATGCCATCTTGTCCGAGTTGAGGATTAGCTTGCTGGCATGGTCCTCTCGTTCTACGACAATGCCCTCAGTCCTGGAGTGCGAGATCCCATAATACGGTTTGCCGAATTTGACTGTATCCCGATTCAACTTATTGATCTGACCGGACAACGACCCGTCCACCTTAAACTCGCTCTGCTGCTCAGACTTGGACGGCGCTTCGACCCCCATCTTCAAGCCGCCACGGAACGTGTAAACGGTATGCAATGCTAGCGTTTCACCGCCGCTTGCATATCCGTCCCAACTGTAGTCCGTAGCGTTCCAAGCCGTGTCAGCGTCCTGCCAAGTCGGGGTATCGACAAACTCACCGTAGCGTATTCGATCACCGACTTCTATCTGCGGGTAGCCTCTGGCGTCCATCTGCACAGGTGTATAGCTAAAGCCGTTCAGCCTGGTATACAGGTCGTTCGTTATGACCTGTGTCGCGAATGGGTTTTCCACCCGAAGCGTGTGATTATCATCACCCGTTCCAGCAACATAGATTAGATCGTCTTCTGTGTTGTACGTGACCTCGACCCGTGTGAACGTCTTAACCGGATTGAGCTGCTTCGCCCGGATATAGTCGGATGTGGTTAGCGCGATCACCGTCTGATCTGACGCTCCGAATCTGCGGAACCGCAACATGCCGCTTTTATCGATATATACACAAGCTCCGTTAGCGCTGGCGATGTATCCCATCACCTGTCTCATGCTGTACCCTGCTGGACCAGCCTGTATCTGGTATGCAGGATTGATCTGCACCGAGCTGTCGTACGTGTATCCTAGTCGTGTACATATCTCGTCCCATACTGCCTGCTGTGTCGTCGGATATGACAGCTGTGAGACATACGGCACATTAGCCCACACGAGCTTGTCGTAACAGGTAAAGACCCATAGACTATTAACTTGCTCCCGGTTGTCAATGAAGAACTCACCCAATGGGAGCCATTCAGAGGGGCCGCTACTGCCTGTCAGTGCAAGATAAGGGATTACCTTCGCATTGGGTACAATCACGTCGGACGTCTTGATTGTGAGTGTGAGCTTGCTCAGGATTGCGCTACCTAAAGTAAAGTCATCACCGGACACGATACTATTGTCGACCACGAAATCTACGATCACGTTGCTGCCGTAGTCCGTACCGCCGATGTTGGCCTTGATCAACCAATCCCGATTCCGGTCTTGCAGGTATGATTTGTACAGGTCTGAGATCGGATACGAAGGGACCTCTTGGAATGTCGCGGGCCCCAGCCAGTCTTCCCAAGAGACGTGACCTTCAGCAGTGCCGTCATATTGCCGAGTCGAGTCGTATTGCGCGGTGGAGTCGCTGCCCGCGATGGGATTCCACACGTAATTAAAGTCTCTCACGTGATCAGCCTCCTTGTTGAACTATCGAACTTCGTTAGTTTTAAATCGCCTGCGGAATAATAGGTTGCCTTTTGACTACCTCATCTTCCGCTAACCGCCTAGCCTCCACAACACTAATTTCAATATCTTGAACGGTTCCGAATACATAAACGAAAGAATTTTCTTCCGTCCCGTCCGTAACAATAATTTGATAATACGTGCCGTAATTATAAGCAAACGTTAGCATGTTATTATCCCTCCTTAAATGATCAATGCACAGCCTACAGAGTAAGTATAGGACGAAGCATCGCCCACATTTATACCTACGACAAACGATCGAGGTAGGGTCCCTGCTGCTCTTGCCTTCATACCAACTGTTGTAGTGCCAGTAGCGCCTGGAGATAACTCAATGGCGTATAATCCGGTTGCGGTAATGGGGGCAATGTCCGTTACGAGAGAAACTAACGCAATCCCTGCAACGGGATCGACTCCATATATGCGGGGTATTAAACCACCTGTTCCACTTGCCGCAGTTATATTCAGATATACGATGATTCCCTTTGCGTTATAGTTTGTTTGGGTAGGGCTTAGTGTTGTAATCGTTCTAGCAGCACTAGCCAAAATCGTTGTTTGTGTATTCCCCCTCAACCGATCAAACGTCGACTCGTTAAATGTGAAGTTGCGCGAATTGGTTAACAATCCAACTGCAGTATTAGAAACTGCATCCACATTCGCACTACTTGTTACAGCTTCTTGTGCTGTCGCACTCGTTATTGAGAGCTTCCCTATTGTATTCGCTCCTGTCGGTATACTGCCAGTTAGTTGCGTATTGACTGAGCCGTCCGCATTGACCACGAGAAGACGTGTACCATCTGAGACTTTGACTACTCCCGGCGTCGTAGCTGTAAAAATCTCCGCCCCCGAGCTGTTGATGTTCTGCACCTTCGGCTTGTCACTGCCTGTTCCGCTTACCCAATCAGAGACCCGTTTCCAGGCATCGTACAGTTGTTGAAGTGATATATATGCCATGATCTATCCTCCTATTGTTCGGTTAGGGTCACTTGGAGACCTTCCCACCACGTAACCCCGCCAATTATGATCGCCACCGGTGCCGTACGGTCACCCGCGTAGAACGTCTTGGTCTGCTGCGTACCAGTCATCGGGTCCGGGTACGTAAACGTAATGAACTCGTTCTGCATCGCCTGGAGCACGGCAGACAGGGCGGCCCACTGGAGCGTCGGCCAGCTCATCTCGATCTGCCGCTTGACCGCGATCCGGTCCCGGCTCATTTTGCCGTCGGCGGTCCGGGTGGTTGTCTCCGCATTGTCCAGATCCAAGACCTTAACCGAGAACTTGGCCGGATAGCTGGCGATCTCCACGCCATTGATTGCAAGATACAGTGTGATCGCCCCCTATAGTCCCAGCAACGGATTGTTGCCTCGTCGGTTCTCGCTATTGATATAGTTGACACTCGCTCTGCCCACGTCAGTCTGAGAGATTACGGCTTGCACTGTTTTATCCTCACTGACAGCGCGTAGGATCGCTCTCAGAACAGAGAGCTCTTCGTCATTGCCGCCACCATTGACAGCCTCAGCTATCATGGATTGCGGAGCAATGATTTCTGGATCAGTTCGGGCTCCGGGGTTGTCCCCCACCATCGCCAGCGTCGGACCGAAAACAGCGCCGCCGGTCGCAAACGCAGGGATCGCTTTACCTGCATCTTTCAGCAGCCGTTCAATCAACCCCTTCAAGGCTCCCATTCCTGCTTTACCTGTCGCCGCTAATCCGCCGCCCCCGATCATCATTGGTGCGACCTCTTTTATCATCTCAAGAGTCTGTTTTGAGGCGTACGGAATGGCATCCTTAATCTGTTGCAAGAGATTCGAATCCTTGATACCGTCAAACACCGTAGAAAAGTCAGGTAAGTCGATATTCGGAAGCTTAATGTCCGGGAGCTTAATATCAGGAATCTTTATTTCCGGGAATTGAATGCTCGGTAGCGTAATAGGCTGCATGACCTTCGACAGCATAGAGGACCACGCAGACGTGATGGAGCCAATCGCGGACAGGATCGGTTGTAACCGTTGTTGGGTCGAGTCCCAGATGTTTGCCCAAGACATCTCCCAAGCCCCCGCCAGAGTAGACGCAAATCCCTGCAGATCCATTAATGCCTGAGACACGAGGTAAATACCCCAGCTGATGTAAGGCTGGTACGCATTAACCTGTGACTGCATATAGTCGAGCGTATTGTGCCAGTCCACGCGTAGTGTGGAAAGTGGGTTTTGAAGAGATAGTAGGGTCGCCTTAAGCTGGTCCCATTCCGCCGTTATGTTGACTCTATTGTTCTTCAAATCGGCCAGCATCCCCGATAGCATTGCCGCCCAAGCAGCCGTTAGTCCAGCCGATCCCGTTTGCGTTTGTGTCGCTAAATCAGTCCACAGTGCCTTCCAATCCGTTACTATATTCAGCCTAAGGTTAGACAACAGCGTCTTTACGTCGGTCGCAAACGCGGCCCATATAGGCTGTTGTGCGGTGATACCAACCTGTGCTCCGACCTTGATATCATCCCATAATGCGTTCATTTTTTGCTTAGCTTCTGCGATGAGGCCGTTGATCGTGTTGACGACTGCTACTGCCACGCCGCCCGCTCCTGCGTCTGGAGGAGTTGGAGGGTCGAATTCAATTCGCCATTTTTTGATGAGCTCCGGCGGGATTGGGATTTTCGGGAGATTTATATCGCTGCCCGGAGGTTTGTTATCCCCCGAATTGTTGTTTCCTCCAGGGGTTCCGCTGGATGATCCTCCACTGCCACTTCCGTTACCTGCGTCACCTATCAGGTTGAGTTGGTCAAACGCTGCAAGCTCAGTTCGGGCTTTTTTCGCTGACTTACCAAGGTCGTCATAGGCGTTGCCTTGATCATTAACCGCGTCAGTCTGCTTGTCGGACCCTTTAGTTAACGCATCGTAGTCCCAGCCCTTGATCCTATAGAAAAATCGTGCGATTGTTTCGGTCACTTTAGCTACATCTGTAGCCAGCCTAGTCAGAGCAGGAAGGACCGAATCCCAAATCGGTAGGAACGCTTGCGAAAGATTGAGCTTAATGTCCTTAAGCTGCTCCATTAACCGCTCTTGCTTAGTCATGACGTTGTTTTGGAGTTTGTCACCATAACGAGCGTAGGCTTGTTCCAATATCGCGGCCAATCGAATTTGCTGCTGGATCCGGAATTCGAGTTGATCCCAGCTCTTGCCGTTAGCAAATTGCTTAAACGCCTTGGTACTCTCGATCATGGAGACACCGACGAAGATACCCAGATCCTCGATTGCTTCGGTGTTACCCAAGAGACCTGAGCGCATACGCTCCAATGTGTCCTCAATCGTCTTCCCTGTCGCCGATGCCACAACTCGTGTCGCCTGGGTGATTTTCTTCGTCTCATCCAAAAGCTGCTTATTACCAAAACCGAAAGAGGAGAGAAGGACCGAGTAGGTCGCCCCGAGCTCCGCCGAAGTTGATTTCGCTAATCCCTGCGCTCGCGACCATGCCATGAAGTCCTTAGCTCCGCCCTTGAGCTGCATATTCAAACGTCCCAGATCGGACTCAAACTTAACTGCCGTCTGCGACGCTTTATAAATGCCCACAGTAGCTAACGCAATCGCTGCGGTTACTACTGCGATACCTATTCCAACAGGCCCGAGAGCTGCACTAGCTCCTGTAGCTGCAGCTCCTAAGCCTCGTAATCCAGCAGTGGCAGCGCCTGCAACCGGAACGAGAGACCGCATACTGGTTGCGACACCGCCGATACCTTTCGCACCCCTAATCTGAGAGAGGGAGGACGTCACCGTAGAACCAAGGCTTTTAAAATCCTTCCCTATCCCACCTAGCCCCTGCTTCCCGCTAATGGCGTTGGTTGTTCGGGTCGTATCCCGCTTAAAACGATTAAGCTCGCTCGTCGCCCCCTGCATACCTTTGCGGGCTGCGGAAAAATCGGCGCCGATGCGTATCATTAAATTTTTGACCACTGCCATACTCTAGTCCTCCTCTCTCGATAATTGTGCCTGCAGGCGCTTCACGGCTGCGAACATCTGATCCGGTGTCTGTGGCGTCTGCTGCTTCGGCCTGGCGTCCTCGAGTACCTGCTTGAGGCTCGGCATCCGCTTGGCCCGCTGCCAATAAGCCGACATGTATGCGGTCGTCAGGGACTCCTCGCGGCGAACCTGCGTTTGGTGATTGTGCGCCTCAAGGATCAGCATCAGCTCGCGAGGCGTCAGCTCGCCGTACTCGGCAACGCTCACTTCGCAGCGCAGAGCTACGCGGAGGCTTTCCTCCCAGTCGTACTTTTTCCGGCTGCTGTCGGAACCTCCGCCGACTGTTCCACGTTTCCCTCCGCTTGACTAGCGCCGAACGCTGTACTCCAAGCGGCAAAGATTTGTGTTAAGAGAACCGTATAAACGGGGGCCTCATCCATCAAGTCCACAACCTTCTCCGGAGTAAGAGTCTCCCCGTTGTCCTTGGCGTCCTTAAGGAGCCCGCAGTAGGTAAGCTGCTCGATTAATTCGAAGTTATCTGGAGCGATCTGACCCTCCAATTCCTCAATTGTCTTACCAGTGAGGGCAACCAGTGTTTTAAGTGCTGTATGCCCGAATTTAATTTGACGTGGGCGATCAAGTTGGATGATAACTACATCGTTGTTCACTATATTTCAACTCCTTCATAGTAAAATGCCCGGAGCGGTAAGCATCCGGGCATTAATAGATTAGGTCGTCTTGACGACAATCACTTCATAAACGATCTGAGATTTGCCTGTCTCGTTCGCGATAATGGTTAGCTTACGGCCGACGTTGAGCGTCAAGTTGATCGCATTGGATGCGGCTGCGGATACGAGATCCTGCACATACGCTCCATCTGCATAAAGCTTGATCGTCTGTCCGGCCCCTGTTGCCGTCACGGTGACGCTCGTCGCACTCACGCCGCTGAACGTATAACTATACTTGTTTCCTGCAAAGCTCGGTGTCAGCGTTCCACCTGTACCTGTCAGGGCTAGGGCGGAAAGCCCTGCGCTCGCAGTGGTGACAAGCGTTGGTTTGCCGCTGATTTTGATCGTCGCCTCGAAGCTTACAAGCTCCTCGAGATCTGCGCCAGTGCTAAATGCCGTTACAACGCCTTGGAACGACCAAGATGCGCCCATTGCGGCCGGGAAAATGATTTGAAAAGCTGTCTCTGTACCAGCTTCGAATGCGGCATCCATGGCAATCTGCCCGTTGGTATCCCCCGGTTCGAAGTAACCAGAAATGGGAACCTCGCCGCCGTCCTTGAACCCGCCTGTGAATGTGCGGTATCCGCCGTTACTGTTAAGGGTTGTCGTATCCAACGTATCTGCTGTCTTGGAAACGCCGCCGATCGACGTTAAGCCGGCAACAGCGTTCACACCAATTTGAAATACCGTCCCTACTGAACGTTGTGGCAATTCGTACACCTCCTAGAAATAGACATCATAGTCAATCAAACACCGATAAAGTTTCGGTGCTTCTTCGTATAGCTCGACGGGCTCCTCGTAGGTGAACTCCTGGATGTAGGGGCCACCCGTGCTGATCGTGCGCTGCTCCATTGTCACGAGCAGATCGATCACGGATGCAGTAATGGCTTTAATATCCTCATACCTTGCGGCGACGACGTTAATCTCTCCACTGACCGTCTTCCCGGTCTGATAACCGCCTATAGACTTGGTCCGCAAGCCCTCACTCGAGCTGTAAATCAAGTACGGGACGCCATTCTTGGCCTTGGTCTCTTTAGCGACGAGAGGATAAACCCGGCCCTCGAACGCTGCAATTGTCTTCAGTTCTTGTTCCAATGCAGTTTCGAAGTTCATCGGCCCGACCCCTTTCGTAATGCCTTGTCGACTTCCTTACCTGTTACCTCGAGGATCTTGCGCTCAATTTCGGTGTCATGCTCCGTTATCGCCCGTCGCAAGTACCGATAGCCAGGCACATATCGCCCGTCCACGGTCAAAAAGCCGTACTCCTGGGATGCCGGATAGTAATATCCGCCCTTCGTCCGATTGTTAGCGTCAGAACCCTTTCCGCCAACTCGGCGTGTGCCAGTCTTGGTATCCCGGCGGTAAAGTTCCGTCTTATTCGGATCCATCTCAACGTCGTATACGACTTTTCCCGGCTTCGTCTTGCGTTCGCGTTTAAGGATGAGCCCTTTTTTCAGGTTGCCCTCATCAACCGGCGCATTGCTCTTGGCTGCCTTGTGGGCGATCGTGCCGCCCGCGCGCGCCGCTTTGGACGCCGCTGTCTGCGGCACCCGTCCAAGCTCCTTGAAAGCACGTTCGAGCTCCCCTATCCCGTCAATCCCCGATCGTTTCGCCATCCTACTGCCGCTCCTTGCTCATGAGCTGCAATTCTTCATGCCGGAACTCCGGATCGATCGAGTAAAGAATCTCGAATTCAGCGAACTTCGGATGACCCTTTTCCTTGTATCGGACAATCATGGTCCGGTCGATCCCATCACGGTAGCGGATCGGGATTCGCGTCGTGACCTCGGCGTTCACGGCCTTGGCCGCGAATAACTCCCTGCCCTGAAGCGGTTCAATGGCCGCCCATACCGTGGCGACATCAATCCAGACGTCGAGAGGTTGGCCGTAGCCGTCAACTACGTCTGTTTGACGCAAAATCGTCACACGTTTGTTAAGGCGCTCTGCCAGCGTCGGCTCTTTCTTGTTCTCGTTGCAACCATAGCAGCTCATACCGGCACCACCCTGTCTTGCTGCAGCAAAGAGAGCACCGCCGGAGGAGGGTCGCACATGCCGTGCTCGTACCAGTGCATGGTCAACAACGTGATTGCCTGCTTGATCTTCGCGGGGACCGTTTCGGCTGTGTCACCATAGCCAGCCACGTATCGGACCTTGACTCCGTTAACGGGAGACAGACATACGGACGGCCAACTCACCCCGCGTGTCTTGACGAGGCGTCCGACAAACGAGTAATCATCAACGACATAGTTAGACGACGCCCAGGTTGTAGCATCGCCGTCTTTGTCGGTGTAGACGAGGGAGGTTACACTCTGCAGCTTCGGTCGCTCGAGTTCGATCACGCTGCCACACGGCCACGAGTCGAGCGCAAGCTCCAGCGTCTGTGTGATGTACGCGCGATTCTGGTACCCCTCGCATGCCTCGCGAGCCGCTATAACAAGATTCGGGTCCAGGGATTCGTCATCAGCTTCGAGCCGTAATTGCTTCAAAACCTCCGCAGGCGTAACCGGCTCGACAGCTGGAGGCGTAATCACTTTCAAGCCGGCCATGCCGGATCACCTCGCTTTTACGGAGTAGGCCTGTATGCCACATCTTCGATCAGCTCAACCGAGAGTAAGTTAGCAGCATTGCTGGTTGCATAATTCAAACCGACGAGCTTTCCGCTCGGGATCGTGGCTGGGTCGACGCAGAAGTCCACAATGAAATTGCCTGTGTCATCTGCGACGGTAATCGACTTTGCATCTGTTTGGCGGACTCCATTTTTGTAAATCGGGACATTGACGGGGTACGCTGTAGCGTTGGTACCAGCTGCATCATCTGCATATTTCAAGTCGAGCT
Organism: Paenibacillus sp. P4_E11; assembly: GCF_056401635.1. Taxonomy (NCBI): domain Bacteria; kingdom Bacillati; phylum Bacillota; class Bacilli; order Caryophanales; family Paenibacillaceae; genus Paenibacillus; species Paenibacillus sp. P4_E11. The sequence continues at coordinate 22,373 of NZ_JBFUIX010000047.1, forward strand.
GCAGGTCAGCCGCATTGCCCATCTTGATGACTGCCCGTAGCGTAAGACTCATGACTCCAGGTGTCGGGGCCAGATAAGCTTGTGTCCCGGCTGCGGTCGTCTGCGGAGGCAGGACGACCCGGGAGCGATAACGTTCAGAGATTGTGGTGATCATGGAAATATTCCTCCTTTGATTGATAGATCGGATTAATTTAGGACCGTGTTACCAGGGTCACGAGTGAACTCCGTTGATTAGCAGAGTTCTTGATCGTCAGCTTCTTGTTCTGCTTCGGCATACCGTTTGCGCGGAAGATGAAGCGGAAGCAATTTTCAGCCGTTAAAAACTGTACGTGGATGGAAGTAGCAGCGTCCACGCCACCTTTGTATGCGAGCATGTACTGCGACAGGTCTACGAAGTTAATGTCGCCCTGGGTACCGAGTGCTGAGCAGTGATCGCTTTCAACGATGCTGCGGCCACGAAGTGTGTCCAACTGGCCTGTTTGAGTCGCAGGCAGATAGACAGGAACACCGCCTGTACCAATCGGGAAGCTCAAGAAATCGAGTTGTTCTTGTGCGTCTGGATGCATAAGCCAAACTCCGTTGGACTTATTCAAAATCCGATGATACAACTTGGACAAGTTCTCCCATTTGATCGTCCCAGCTGCTTGACCGCTCTCCTTAGCCACGGTAACTAGTGAGCCACTGTTCAGGAATCCGATCGGTTTACCGATACCGTCACCGGATACGATTGCCGCTTCAAGTGAACGCTGAATCGCCAACTCGAATGCCCGGGTGTAAAGTGTATTGATGAAGCTAGAGTCGCTATTGAGCTCATATGTTGCATACGCTAGGCCCATAAGCTTCTCGAGCTCGAGCTTTTGTTCTTTCAACTTTGGCTTTGAGGCTGCAACCGCTGCTGCTTCAGAAGCCCAGAACACCTTCACGCCGCCGAAGACGGATTGACTGACGTCGTCTTCGTCAATATCCACCCACTTCACGGAATCAGAGCCGTCTGTGACTTCGTAACTATCGACAAGAGGTAAGATATTACCGGCCTTTGCTGCAGATCCCATCATTAGGCCTGCGAAGTCTGTTTGAACGGCGAATCCACCGTCTGCCCCGACGCCTACACTACCACCCATCGCATTGTGAACGGTCATAAGGTTGTCCGATACACGTCCATGCGCTGCATTCCTAACGTCGTGAAGCTGCTCGACAAAGTTTTTGTACGGTTTCGGCATGGGCTCGTTCACGGAGTCGAGGACTGGTTGATTCACAGGAGCCTTTGCGCTTGTTTCGCGCTCCGCTTGCTTCTGCAGCATGGCGATCTGCTTTTCGTTATTGTCGTACTCCTTTTCCATCGCATCGTAGCTTGCGATGTCTGCTTCCGCCATTGCATCTTTGTCGGCCAGTGCACGCATATCCTTCAGCAGCGCGGTTTGTCTGGCCAAAAGTTGGGCTAGTTTCATTGTGAATACCTCCTGGATTGTTTTTCGCGTACATTTACGCGCCTTTGTATATCGAAAACCCGCTTGTTAGCTGGGGATTCTTCGGGTAGGACGGACGTTGGTGACGGGGCGCCTTTTCCAGCCTGCACTTTCTGCCAATGCTCGAAAAATCGCGTCATGGTGGAGTCTGCACTGTTCATGATGGCCATACGACTAAGCGAAAACGAATTGACGACGGTTTCGCTCGAAGTTGGCTGCTCAGAGTAAAGCATTCCGTCGACAAAACCTTCGTTAATTGCCTTCTGAGCGCTCATCCAGGACTCCTCGTCCATCATTTTGGAGAGATCCTCGCGTGTACGGCCTGTTTTAGCCTGGTAGACGTTGAGAATCGTCTCCTTGACTTCGTCGAGCACATTGGCGGTGTGGCGCATATCCTTCGCCTCTCCAGCTTGACGCGACCAAGGGTTATGAATCATGAGAATACTGGCAGGAGACATCAATATTTCATTGCCTGCCATCGCAATAACGGATCCGGCGGAAACGGCTTTGCCGTCAATTTTGACGGTCACTTTGCCTTTGTGCTCCTTCAGTGCGTTATAGATGCCAGCGGCAGCAAAAACATCGCCGCCCCAACTATCGACCCACACCGTGATGTTCTTTCCCTTGTGTTCAGACAAAGCTTTACGGAATGAGTTTGGGGCCGCGTACGGCTCATCAAACCATTCGTATATCCATGCCCAGCCGTCGTCGATGATCTCACCTTCGATGCGCAATTCGGCATCTTCATCGCTCAAATTCTTAAAGCTCCAGAATTTCACGCGGTCATCCTCCCTTCGTTAATCATTTTAAATATCTCTTCTGCAAGCATTTTCGTCTGATTCTGGTTGTTCTTGCCTGCCTCGATCATGTTCATAGGCTCTAGGTAGATGTCACCATTCGGGATCGGACTCAAGTTCTCGAGTCGACGGATGTCGTTAACGGATAGCCAGCCCCATTGACGGCCAAGAGCATAAGACTCGGCGCGGCTCTTAGCATCCCCGCGAAGCAATCCATCGATCTTGAACTCGACATAATAGCCGGCTCGACGTTCTGCTGGCGTCAGCAACTGCATGTTGATGTTTTCTTCCCAGCGCTTGAACCAGGGCAACATCGTATACATCACAAATTCGAGCGATTGGTGCTCGATGTTGTTGTTCGTCGCCCGATCTAGGTTTTGAATGAGATGGAGAGGCATTCGATAAATCCGAGCAATGTCCTCGATCTGGAACTTCTTGTTTTCGATAAGTTGAGCGTCTGCCGGATTGATAATAAACGGTGTAAACTTCCCGTTCTGTTCAAGGAGCATCGGCTTACCTGTCTTTCGAAGCCCCGTGTAATTCTGATCCAAGTCCGTTTTCAATCTTTGAAAAGCCGGATCTGATAATATGCCTTCGAACGAAAATGCCCCGCTCGGGAATGCCCCGTTTTGGTAGAGATTCACTCCAAATTGTTCGTACGATGTTCCTAGGCGTATCGCGGATGCCGCATAGGATATGGGTGATAGCCCTACAATGCCGTCAAGACTCATCCCTGGGATGTGAAATACCTCGTTACGATAGAGCGTCTTGGCAACGGTCCGAGTAGATGAGCTGATTTTGTATTGCAGTCGCTTTGTCGCGGGATCCCGGTCAATCGCCACCTGTTGCCACTGATAAGGGTAAAGTCCAACCAAGTTGCCGCTCCGATCAACTAACCTTTCACTGACGCTGTTCCCCCCAAGGTTCAAAGCAGCCATGCACATCTCTTTAAAATTAAAAGGGCTCATTTCGTCATTGGGTCTGTTGTGCAAGATGTCGTATAAGGCAAGGTCTGTGCTGGTCTCGCGGTCACCGTCCGGTTTCTTACGATAGAGCATGACCGGGACGCTCGCAGCCGTCTCTCCAAGGACACGAACACATGAAAAAACCGCCGTATACTTCATTGCGGCGGTAGTGCTCATGGTTCCAGCTGGGACGTTTATGACATCCTCGCCAATAAGAAATTGCTGTACCATCTCGTCAAAGCTATTTGAAAAGAGCAGCCGAGCTTTCTGGAAAAAATTCATTGGACACCTCCTTCCTACAGCAGGCTGCGCATGCCACGAACCTCGTAGACTGACACTTCCATGTTTTCATACAGCATCGCGGTCGCCATGGCATTGATCAGTGCTACGGTCAAGTCAATCCGATCGACTGATTTGTTTTTCATTGGTTTGATATTCTCGTTACCATCCACGGCCACAACAACATTCCCCCAGCACCAGCGGGCCAGCGGATTGAACTCATGCGTCAACATGTCGGACTTCATGAAGCGCTCGATTGTCTTCATCGCCGGCGACATCTGCGCCATGTTTTGGGCGATCTCGACGACGTTGACACCTTCCCGCATGAGGCGTTGTGTCAGCATCCGGCTATTCCATGGATCCGTCCCGAGTGCTGCTATCTTGTATTGCTTATTGGCGGCTAGCAGCTTGGCCTCTACGAAGTCGTAGTCAACGACGTTACCTGGCGTGGCATGAAGGAACTTCTGGTCCACCCAGCGTACATAAGGCACGTGGTCACGATTTGCGCGATCCTTCATGTTGTCTTCAGGGATCCATGCGTCATGGATGAATCGCCAGTCTGGAATGCCTTCCTGGGGCGGGAAGAGATACACTGCACCCGTGATATCCGTGGTGCTCGATAAATCTAAACCGGGATAACACTTTTTCCCGACCAAATCCGCGAGCGACCATTTGCCTACCGTCTGATCCCACAGCGTGAGCGGTTGCCAACCAATACGCTTGAGTGATACCCACTGGTTAAGTCGAAGCCAACGAAAAAGACGCTCTGAAGCTTCGCTGTTGCGAGCTGCAAGCGCCTCTTGCCTTACGGATTCAATGCTAATCGTGTGCCCAAGGCTTGGATTTACCTCGTACCATATGGATTCGTCGTAGATGTCCGCATCATCCGGTGCACCGTAGATCTTGACATACCAGTATGGGTCGATTTGCTCCCCAGCTGCAATCTTCCGGGCCTTCTCGTGGATCTCCCAGCCGATTGAGTTGCGGTCTGGGTCATCGCCGGCCGTCGTGATGACCCACCAGAGCGGTTCCTTACGTGCCGCGCCCGCGCCGAATGTCATAACGTCCCACAGATCGCGCTTCGGCTGGGCGTGAAGCTCGTCGAAGATGACAACCGTCGGGTTAATACCGTGCTTGGTGTACGCTTCTGCCGATAGGACCGTCATAACCGTGCCGGTGACCGTATTTTTGATCTCCTTACGGCTGTCTGTGACCTTCAAGATCGCCTGGAGTTCCGGTTCTTGGTCAATCATTGCAACGGCTGCGTTATAAACGAGCGTCGCCTGTTTTCGATCGGCCGCACAACAGTAAATTTGCCCACCGGGCCCGTCACAAGACAAGTGGTAAAGGCCCAACCCAGCAATAAGAGACGTTTTCCCGTTCTTCTTCGGGATCTCGAGATACGCATATCGGTATTGCCGGTATCCATAGCTGTTTACCGTGCCGTAAACGTCCCACAGGATATCATGCTGCCAATTGAGCACGTTAAATGGTAGGCCGTAAAAGTCATCTACGGCATGCAACATACCCAAGAATTCAATAGGTTCCAGTGCTCTTTGCGGATCATGTACCATGGCCGCCCGCTCGCTTGTTCATGAACTGTGCCATCGCGGACTTCTTTTCCTCTTTTTTCGGCTTCGGCACGTTTTTGACCTTAGCCAATGGGTTGAGGAAGAGCCGATCCTGCATTTTCAGAAGCATGTCCATCTTCTTGTTGATCGCCGTCTCGATTTTCAGGATTCCCTCGAGGCTGGCGAGCTGTGAAAGATACTGGAGGGCCTTATAGTTCACCTGATCCGCGACAACCGCGCCGTCGATAAACTCATGAAGCACGTCTTCGTCAATGACGATGTTCTCGATCCGTTGATACTGGACAAGCAGCTTCTCATATTCACTGAACGTCTTACAGTACATCGCCAACATACCGATGTCCGAGCTAGTCAGGAGCTCGATACCCTGTTTGGCAGCAGACTTGTATTCCTTGATAAGCTCGTTCCAAAGCTTGGCGGCCGCTTTGTCCTTTACGACAAATGTCGGCTTCTTCAGCTTGGCAAGGTCCTTCTCCCCGAGCTTCACCTCAGCCGCTTTCCGTGCCTCGATCTCTTCTTTCGTTAATCGGTTCGGGTTGCCCTCGGCGAGGTGCAGTCCGATCGGTTTCGCGTTCCGCCCTGGCATAAGGGCTCACCTCCTTCGCAAAAGAAAAAGCCGCTCAGGTGAGCGACCAAAGATATATGAGTGGGCAAGGATTTGAACCTTGCATAACTGCATCCGCACCGTGGCGGATTAACCGCCACCGTCAGCCTTAGTGTTATAAGCGTCTACCTATTCCGCCACCACTCAAACTCCTAAAAATCTCAAAAAACGAAAAAAATTCGCGCGAATGTGGGGACGCGGTCTCTGTTACCCGGTTTTCAAGGATTTTGACCCCCCTCCCCCTAGCTATACACTTTCGCGCTTCATTGCGGTGAAGCATTGTCGGATTGTCGGATTTGCCTTAATGAACTCATCATACTGTTCATCAACCGATGGTTGAACTTGTTGAAGCATTTCAGGTGACGCTCCAAACGCATTGAGTACTGCTGTTCGATCAAGCCCTGCCCCTAGCTCTCGCAGCCGCTCGAGTTCTTTGATCGCTCTAGACAAAAGAATATCGTCATCGTCGATCCGTGCAGGAATTCGCATTATTATGCGGCCCTTTGCCGCACGGGATATCGCTGCTTCGCATGCCTCGATATCAACCGGCGCTTTACTCTTCTCCATGAACTGCTCGTATGTCACGCTGTTCACCCTCTCGTGTTCGCCTCGAATGGCTTCCCTTGTCCGACCATATGCCTACGTCCCTTGATGCTGTTACACCGGATGCAAGCTGCTTGATGGTTAGCTGGATCGAAGAACTTCTCCGTGTTCGGCTCAGCAGGGGCGATGTGATCCACGCATGCTGAAAGGTTGCTACAGCCATCGAACTGCAGCTTGCAGAATACATTCTCCGGCTGACTCAGAAACCACTTGCTGTATCTAGCCCAACGCTTGGTATACCCGCGCTGGTGTGCAGACCCTCTTGCTCGCTCTCGCTCAAGCCGATGTTCCTGTTCGTGCACCGGGCAATAACGTTCTGATGTTAGCTCCCTACAACCCAGCGCTGCACACGGCCGCTTCGGTTTACTTGGCATGTCTTCACCTCCGTGTCAATGCCATTTGGACCACCCCCGTAGGCTATATTTCCTATTTATTCAATACCATATTGATACTCGTTTGCCTGCGCATTAACATTGAATTATCCGGAAGCACCGGATGAGAGAGTCTCAGGGAAAGCATCCCGGGACTCTTTTTCTTTGTCTAACAGAAAGAGCCGCCACAAGGGTGACGACTCGCTGTTATGTTGGGTCCATCCAATCGTGCCCGGCGTTCATGTTGCGATACTCATCGCGGTCCGGAGTCGGATTTCATCCCCTTATTATATAGGGCAAATCGCACGACAACCGCACGACAAAATCGCTCAGATCGCTTGCTGTGTCTTGGTTCTTGCTCTCTCAATATATTTCTGCACCGAGTTCTTAGATAGGTTCAATTCCTTAGCGATTTCGGCCCAGCTCATTCCCTGAACAGTATGAAGCAAGAAGCATTGCCGCTCACGGCTGGACAACTTAAGCAATACGTTGATCAGCATTATCTTCTGGTCAGCCGTGATCTCTCTAGGCGGTAGATCCTGGATCGAGAGATCCAATGCCGGAATAAGATCCATGTCCCTCAGCTCAGCGTAGCGGTAAGCGTCGGATGAATCATAGCCCCTTGTCGCTCCGGGTCGCCGACCAGTCCGCATGTACTCCATGCTGTACTTCAGGTCCGAGATCATGCCGTCGACCCGTTCAATCTCCTCGTCGGTTTCCATATCCGGGCTTTCTAACTTTCGCTCCTCTAGCGTCTTCCGGTAGGCGACCAGCTGCCGCTTCCCTGATGCATACTCTCGGATAAGCTTGTCGACCCAAGTAGACATTCACCTCAGCTCCTTTTCGCAGCTTTCCGTTCTGAGATCCTGCCCCAAGGCGTAAATCTCCGAATCGATAAATACGTCTCTCGTTCGTCCGCTTGGATTCGTTTTGCATAATATCTATCAGTCTCGTCGGCGATCTCGTCATAGTGTTTGTGACAAATGGGTACGGTAGCCCATTTCTCGGTCGCGACTTTAGCACACTCAGGTACTTTGCAATAATGCATTATCCTCTCACCCTCTCAATTCTGGCTTTGACTGCATCCATCAAGGCGTCTTGCCCGGCTGCTTTCCGTTCCAGTGCGTCGACGGCCTCTTCATCCATCGTCCCCTCGGTTACCAACCGCATGACCATAATTCGCCGTGTCTGCCCTTGACGGTATACTCTCGCAATCATCTGCTGATCCTCCTCAAGGCTCCAAATCTGGTCAAAGGGGACAAGTGTCTGGCAGCTCGACTCCTGAAGGTTCAGGCCGTGGCCGGCTGACTTCGGATGAATCAGTAAAAGTGTTATTTCGTCGTTGTTCCAAGCGCGGATGTCCTCATTACCGTCTTTGCCTTTCCGCAGGACCCGCGCTTGTGGGAACCGTTCTTGGATCCGGGACAGGCTATGCTTGTAGTTATAAAACACCATGACAGGTTTGCCTTGTGCAGCTTCGATGATGTCTTCTAATGCGTCCAGCTTGGCGTCATGGATCAGCTTCACTCCCCGGTCCTCGTCGTATACGGCACCAGAGGCCATCTGCAACAGCTTGTTACTCAAAACGGCTGCGGTGTTCGCTACAACGTCCGCGTCCTGGTATGGCAACAGCAGATCACGCTCCAGCTTCTTGTACAACGCCTCTGCCTGCGGTGACAATTTGATCGGCACCGCCAGGTCAATGCGCTCCGGGAGTTCTAACCAATCCGCCGCTTTCATGCTGACCGCGATGTCGCCGATCGCGGCATAAATCCGTTCCTCGGACTCTTTCTTGGCTTTCCAGTCGTAAACAACGTGACCACTCCGGGCGCCGGGGGTGAAATACCGATCACGGAATCCAGTTATCGTTTTACCCAACCGCTCGCCTTGATCCAGTAAATAGCTCGGGGCCCATAAGTCTTCAAGGCCATTCGGCGCCGGTGTTCCGGAAAGCTCAACTAACCGTTTTATCATTGGCCGCACACGTCGCAGCGCCTTAAACCGTTTAGCCTGAGGGTTTTTGAAGCTACTAGATTCGTCTATGACCACCATGTCGAACGGCCACTTGCTGCCGTACTCGCCGACCAGCCATTCGACATTCTCACGATTGATCACATAAACGTCCGCTGAAGTTTTCAGCGCCCTACGCCTGACCTCCGCACTTCCCAGAACCTTTGATATCCGCATGTGCCGCAGATGGTCCCACTTCCCAACTTCGCGGGCCCATGTGTCATCCGCCACCCGTAAAGGGGCGATGACTAATACACGCTCCGCTTCGAAGTAGTCGTTCAGCAAAAGGTCTATTGCCGTCAGCGTGGATACCGTTTTGCTAACCTAAGCCCATCTCTAACAGCAACGCTATATAAGGCGTATCCAATATTCGCTGTGTAGCGTACTCCTGATATTGGTGAGGGATGAACTTCATTCGGCATCACCCCGATTCTTCTCGGCGTGCCATGTGGCATGCTCACTTTGGGATGAAAAGACTCGAAGGTTTTCTGGGCTTGGGTTTCGTTTGTTCTCGTTTTCGTGATGAACAACTTCACCAGGTTTCAATTTCCGGCCAATCTTTATTTCAGCAACGATCCTATGCAAGTGTCGACCGAAAAGCTTAGGATAAGACTTACCTTCTCCCTTACCAAGTCTGGCACTTCGAAGCTTTGCACGGGTCTCAAAAATCATTCTTGTAGGGTTTAGTTCTGCATTCATTGTTTTAAGATTACACTCTCGACTGCAGAAATGTCGGTCGCTAGTTTTTGAAGGCGGCTTCTTGATTGATTTGCCGCAACGGAAACACAACGCTTTGATCTGATTTCTTGCTTTATGTTGATAGGAACACTCTCTACTGCAAAATGTGTTCCGGGTCGCCTTATAAGGTTTAACCGTCATCGCTTTGCTGCATTGTGTGCATATCGTTTTAATCGGCACGTTTCTTCACCTCGGCTATGAATCTATCAATGTCATCGTTCGAGTCAATCTTGTAATGCCGATGCCCTAAGCCAACTAGGATTCGAGCCCATCGCTCCTGCAGTGGCGACATCAACTTACCTGGTGCTTTCATCTCGACGTATACCGTGCGACCGCCGGGGAGAATGACGAGTCGATCAGGCACTCCGCTGTTCCCCGGGGATACCCATTTCGGCGCCTCGCCTCCTAGCTCTTCGACGAGTCTGACCAGTCTTCGTTCCAGTGTGGATTCCCGCATGGGTCACCTCCTGAGTGATGATTCTACACGCACGCGTATAGACGTATATGCGTTTAACCTATATTCCCTATCCCCTATACGTGGTTAATATAAATTATCTAATATAAAAGAAAGTTAATGTATCATTGGTATCAGCATCCGGTGAACCCTTGTCACTATTGGGTTTTTCATGATGCTACATGAAATCTTATACTGCGTTCTTGTAGCATCATGATGATTCACAGGGTGATACATTAGATGCATCAAACATTTTTAATGCTTATCCTGTCAAACGCGGTATGTTGCCCATAATCCGACACGCGGACACGTCCCGGTAGCTCTTTCCACCCTGGCATGCGGCGCATCATGTTGCAAATATCCCGTGCGTCCCATTTCTGCATCATGCCTATTTTACCGCCAAGGCACTCGGCCCAAATCTTAGCGGCGCAAACGCGTTTGTGATAATACGGATCGCCTCCAAATTCATCCGTAACCGTCTTCTCCAGCCACTCCTGGATGAGTCCCTCACGCGGATCGATCTCAAGATGTGACGCTTGATGTAGCTTCGCTGTCTCGGCGGCATCCCGATCCAGTGCCAAGGTTTCCCCCGCCTTGAATAGGTAAAGCGCCTCCGCCCAGATTTGCCCCACTACGTCCTCCGTGAGATGGTCCCAGTGACTTAGCATCGCCTTCCCCGGGTCCACGTCTACGGGCCAGAAACGACGATTCCCCGTCTCATCCCGCAAGAAGTCCCGGGTGTTCGTCGTACCGAAGAAGACGCATTTACGCGGAAACTCCGACACCTGTCGATCATAGGCCACCCGATAACGGTCCTCAGTCTTGGACAAGAACGCCTTGACCTCATCCACCTCGGACTTCTTCATAGCGCTCAGCTCGCCGATCTCGAAGATCCACCCTGCCTGTAGGTGCTCCCCGGCCTCTTTATTCTCAAACGTCCGCAGACTATCTGAGAACCAGTCCCGGCCTAGCTTTGCCAGCAGCGAGCTCTTACCAGCCCCCTGCGGCCCCACAAGAACCAGCATCTCGTCAAACTTGCACCCTGGACGATAGAGTCGTGCAACAGCCGCCAGCAACATCTTCCGCGTCACCTGACGGACATAATGGCTGTCCTCCGCGCCTAAGTAATCGATGAACACGCGCTCGATCCGCGACATGCCATCCCATTTAAAATCCTCAATATACGCCTTGATCGGATGGAATTTATTCATATGGACAACCTCAGTAAATGCATTCTGGATCGTCGCTGCCGCCCTTAGCCCATGGACCTTAGAGAACCAATGCTGGAGGCGCTTATCGTCCGCCCCAAGCCACGGCTCATATTCCTTGTGCGGCCGTTCCCTATCCCGCCAAGGTAGTGGCTTGCGGATGACCTCGGCATTACCGAAGGCATCATATGCGAGCACACCGCGCCATACGTCATAGGACAGAATGAGCTCCACGTTGCCCGCCGTCGGGAGAAGATCATTAGTCTTATGATGAAAGGCCAGCTTCTCCTTCCATTTGTCATCGGGCTCCGGGTCCTCGGCTGCCGGTTCATCCATGTCCATGTCGACGAACGACTCTTGAATCTCCGACATCTTCAATCGCTTGACCTCCGGCAGCCCCACAACAAAATGCTCCATGGCGACGTGACTGGGCTTCTTCGCATCCGGCGTAAACTCCTTCACGCGCTCGTCCAGATGACCGAACTTATGAACACGGATAAGGTCGAATAGGTTATACGTCCGGCCATCAGCCACGGGGTCGCTGTCCTGGTGCGAGTACGCGAGATCTTGATCAGGATAAACCTCCAACCCGTTACCACTGGAGCCCCCCGTGTACGTGTAGCGGTTTGGCATCGTCCCGGTGACGTATACCTCACTTAGGAAGGTATCGATGCCCGTCTCGATGTCGTACGCTCGGCAGAATAGTCCGATCGTGCCGTGTTTCTCTCGCGGGTCCTGCGCACGCTTTGCAGCTAGCTGCGCGGGGGACTTATCCTCTGGATGACGCGGCCACGCCATGACGTCCTGCCAGTCGTCGTACTCGGCTAGCACGCTATCAACGCTGAGCGGGTCACCTTCGTAGACCTCAAGCACAGGCTCCGGTGCGTCCTTGCTGCAGCTGGGCAGATACATGAGCCGATGGACCTGAAACGTCGTCTTGTCGAAGTAGGTGATCCCAATCTGCTCAGCTAGCTTCCGACTAACAGCCGCGTACTCGTCCGGGCTCATGGTACGATCAGTAGGTATGATCAGGCGGTACTTAGGCTTGGTTGGCCTATGGCTGTGCGTCGAGTAGATCACGTAGGCCGTGCCGCCCAAGACGAGCTCCACGGCGAACAGGAAGCCGTCATCCGCCCGGTCGACGTCCAGCGTGATCAGGCTGCGTGTGTCGACGCTCTCCTTCTTCCTGCGACCGCCCCGGACGAGCCCGCCAACGAAGGCAGGCCCATCCTTCGCTTTACCCTTATCAGGCACACTCATCACGTCATATTTCGCCATGGTTTCGTCCGTCCGGCGCACTTTCCGCAGCCGCTCGACGAACTCTTCCCACGACAAGTATTCAGGTTTCCAGTTCGTATCGGCCCGGTGCTTGCCGAAGGAAATATCTAGTTCCATGGTTGTCACATCCTTTGAGACTACTAAAATCACCCTGTAATTCTCGTAACGTCCAGTAATTCAGGGTTATCATGAATGTTTCCGATTCGTTCGTATTTGGGAAGTTCGTTCCAGAACGGCATAGACCCCATTGCAGGTACGATCTCCCCATCCTCATTTTTGATTTGGAGCACACTATAGTAGAATGCGCACCACGAAGGGTGGAACTTGACGACCCCCGTCCCGCCGCGCGGACTGCACAGAACGTCGTGTTCGAATATCCGCCCCTGGCCGATCCATTGTCCGACGGTGGAGCCGTCCACCTCGATCAGCTCATTGAAGCCCAGCCCGAAGCTGTTCCATATGACAATATAGTGCTTACCCTCCGGGCATCCCCCATAGCAGTCGTCTCGGTAGTAGCCTCCCTCGATCCAGCTGCCAGCGGGCAGCATGCCCTGTTCGCGCAGCGTCTTCCCTCTGAAAAGTATCTTTCTAGGCATCGTCGAGCCCTCCTTATGTCCTTCCGTATTCAAAATGTTACTTGACGCTCCCACGTGCTACGTCACTAAGCCTCCACCACTGCTTTCGCGGCGTTCCGTCGTGGTAGTTTGGTTTCCGCTTTACATCTGCTTCATATGACAATTGGCCTTGCGATTTTCCTTCCACTGTCCTCGCCACCTTCAAAAAAGGATTATGGAAAATAATGTCGAATAGTGTTCAAATAATTCATTTGCGAGGTGTAAACTTTTGGAAACTATAAGAGTAGGGAATGTAAATCAGCAAATTCAGTTACCGGATAGTTGTCCAATCTGTCATAGGCATATTGTTCCAAAGAAAGTTGCCGAATCAGTAACGTTGAAAAGCATAGTTCAAGTGGTCTTTAAGTGCTCTAGTGAAAAATGCTTCGAGTTATTCATCGCCTACTACACATTTAATCTAACTGGGACACATGCCGTGATTAAGTTGTTCGATACAAAACCCAGAACAGTTGAGTTAAGGGACTTCCCGCTTGAGATTACTAGTCTTTCGCCTAATTTTGTTGAAATATATAACCAATCTAAATTTGCCGAAACTAATGATTTGGACCAGGTTTGCGGGCCTGGTTATCGGAAGTCCCTTGAATTTCTTATCAAAGATTATTTGATTAGTTTAGCCGTCTATCCTGAAGATGAAATCAAAGGTAAATTTTTAGGCAAGTGCATTGAACTGATCAAAGATGACCGAATTAGGCTTTGTTCCGAGAGAGCAACATGGCTAGGAAACGATGAAACTCACTATGTGAGAAAGTGGGAACAAAAAGATATCTCCAACCTTAAGGAATTGATTGACCTTACTGTTTACTGGCTCTCCATGGAGTTAATTACAAAGAGATACACCGCTGAGATGCCCGCTCACCATAAAAACTAATCCTTTTAATAAAAACCGCATTCATATAGTCACCGCCGGATAAGGCTTCTCAGAAAGCAGCTTTTTCTTCTCTGCGCGTTTCTGCTTACGAACGATTTGCTTCTCAGCCAGATCCGTCACAGCCCGTTCAAAATCTCCAGGCTCCATCTCACTGTTATCGATCAACCATGGACGCTTTACGGTGTCTTCCTCCCAAGCTGCATGGATCATATCGAGCTCTTCCTGGCTGATCAGCTCGATCGGAACGCGGTGCAAGGGATTCCCGTCCAGCTCCCGAAGACGGTTTACATCCTCTTGTGTCTGGAGCAGTCGCTCAAGGAGTTGCTTCCTCGCATGGACCGCCAAGCATCCTTTTCCTGGCCCCATCGGTGTCTTATTTCTTCGATAACCGCTTCGGAGATGAGGGTTTTTCTTTGGGTTGTGAACGTCCTTGAGGAGCTGCCGCCACTCCGTTAGCGGCTTCATCCACTCGTATATGGAGGACATGTTCTCCGTCGACCTGTCCTTCGTAATTGGCGGGCACACCCAGCAGCCGAAACGAGCGCCGCAGGCTTGTGTCGCCTTGACAGAGCCGCCGGGATTAACCAAGGCGCACTCCCCTGTTGCATCCTTATAAAGCCGCCTGATCTCATCACTCGGGCCCCATGGTAACGGATTGAGTAGAATTTGCCATACCTCATCCACTGTGTAATCAACGATCGGCATATAGAGCCTACGGCCATCACTGTATGGACTTACACTGAAACGACTGCCACGTTCTTCCCGGTATTTGTCGATGGTCGTGGCCCGTCGAGTGGACTCCTCTGTCCGGCTACCGATAAGTTGTAAAGAAGGGTTTAGGTTGAGGTACCGCTTGTTCTGAGGCTCAATCTTAAGGGCGTGTGTGCAATATCGATCGTCACCATTCGTCGGCAAGGTCCAACCCCAACCGATTACACCGACCCAAAAACTCCGCTTAGTCTCGCGGGATACGACTTCTGTCTGGATCGGCATCCCATTTTGCCGCGCCCAACGGTTAATAGCCCTCACCTGACGATGCACGTAATCAACAATGATAGGGTTTTCGATTCTAGTGTCGCTCGTAATTACGTATACAGGTCGCGTACGCTTATCGGGCTTGAGCATCTGAAGTGCCCTACACACCAAGACAAGTACGGTTGTGCTATCCTTGCCACCGCTCCAGCTGATTCCCCAAGGATGCCCCGCTGTTGATTCGTCCATATACTGCTCAACTATTTCAGCAATGGTCGCCATTATTCTAGTTTGAAGATTCATGCCAAATGTCCTCCTTTCAATAAATGCCTGAAGTCTTTTTAAGAACGTATGTTTCAGCTTACAAATCCAACGAAAATTTGGTATTCTATTAATATCTCCTTATTGCTAGTAGGATGGGATCTAGTAAGATAACTTGTTAGATGCCGTCCTAATAGCAAGGGCTCACTTAAATGTGGCTATACTGCCCTGCCAAAGGAGGGGTTGTATGAGGTTCTCTTTTGAACTCGACGCCCAAGTGGCAATCAAACTACTAACAGTAGCAGCGATTGTTGCGGGAATTATCCTCCGATAAGGGGGATTTTTTCTTTTCCCCGCCCATCGCTAATCCTTTTGATAGAAGCCACATTCAAATCCCGCTGCGCTCAGCGGCAACCCGGGCGCCCAACTGATCGGCTGGCTCATGATCTCCGTCACGTGCTCCACGGAGCCGGTCCCGATCGGTACGTCCAGCACCACCTCATCGTGTACATGGAGAGGTATAACATACCCTTCAGTATCCAGCCGCAGAAGGTTCTCAGCCAAGCAGTCTCGAGCGATCGCCTGTACCAGGTTCTCGACAAGGGTTCCGCCCCATGTCCGTTGTTGGGACCACTGGTTCCGCTCATCCTGTGCATAGAAGACTAGCCCGTCTTTGTTGAATTTTGTGTCGTGCTTGATGGCAGCTTGCGGATAGGCTAAGCTGTGGCCGCTCGGCAGATCGGCGAACAATATGCCAGCTTCAAACCGATATTGCACACCGTGAGCGAGCTTCACCGTTGTTTTGCGGCTCACCGCTTCCATGGCGGCTTCCTCGGCTCGATACCACAATCGCTTAATCTTCGGATTCGCCTCGCGCCATTGTTTCACTAGCCGGTCGTACTGGTCCTCAGGGATCTCCTTTTTCTTGTCCATCTTCTCGAGTGCAGCCACCCCGCCGCCAAATCCACAGGCGAGCGTAGCCACCTTACCGTTAGCCCGTAACACATAATTGGCATGACCCTTCACGATCGTCTCGAACGGAACGTTGAACATACGTGCAGCTGTTGCTTCGTAGATTTTGCCGTGCCCGCAGAATACGTCTAGTACCCATTGTTCGTCGGCAAGCCATGCGATGACCCTAGCCTCGATGGCGGCGAAGTCGCTTACGATGAAGCGACAGCCTTCGGACGGAATGAGTGCTGTACGGACCAGCTGAGACAGGACGAACGGAGGAGCCCCATACAGGATCTCCAGCAACTCATGGTCACCGCTTCGTAGAGTCTCTCGCGCCAGCGCTAGGTCATCGAGATGGTTCTGAGGAAGGTTGTGCATTTGCACGTTTCTACCAGCCCATCGCCACGTCCGATTAGCCCCGCAGAACTGGAGAATACCCCGCACACGATCATCAGAGCATATCGCTCGAGCCATTGCGTCGTATTTGCTGTTGCTGGTCTTGCCCATCTCCTGCCGCAGTTCTAGCATGCGCTTCGTCTCATCACTCGGCGCGGCATCCAGTAGGACAGGCATAAAGTCTTTACCGAGTCCGTCGGGAGTCTCTAACCCTCTCTCTGCAAGCCACGTCTTGAGCTGTGTCAGGCTGTTCGGGTTATCGAGTCCAGATAACTCCTTAGCTTCAAAAGTAAGCCGCTCGGTATATAATGAAGCGCAAGTAATGGCTTGTTGTACCAGAACTGGATCGAGCCGGACACCGCGATCGTTGATCTTCTGATCCAGAGCCCATAGCTTCCACTCCTTCTCCGGAACCGGGAAGCGCTCCAGCTTTCGGGCGACCTCCCGCTCGACCACAACGTCCTGCACGTTGTACGCCTTGTACTGCTCCCACTTCTCCGGGTCATGGTGCGGGTAGTTCCGGGTCCGCTGACCGTTTGTCTTCGTCGGCTTGCAGGGTACAGAGAAGTATTTGATCAGTGACTTACCCTTGGTGTCCTTCTGAACCTCCAGCTTCAGGACTTCGGCCACGCCCTCCAGGTATCCAGGCAGCCCGAGCGCCAGCGCATGTACAGCGGTGCATCGCCATTGAAGAGGGTTGCATTTAATTCCGAAGTGCTTGGCTATAGTCCCGCGCTCAAACGCCGCGTTGAAAGCCATCTTGGTGACGAATGGATCGACTAGATCGTGCTGCACTCGCTCCGGTAGGTCTTCGAAAGCGGTTAGATCGACCAACTGCACCGGCTCGTCATCGTAAGCGTAGGCGAATAGCAGAATCTCGAAGTCTGGAGCTTCGATGTAGCGGTGCATGCCGCACGTTTTCAGGTCGATGCTGGAATAAGTTTCGACGTCGATTCGGAGGATGGTCATATGACTACCCGAACCAGTAGGACGGGGTAAGTCTACCAATGATATCCTGGTAAGGAGTTTCCTCGTTATTCCTATCTCTTCGCTGAATCTCGTGATATATTTCTGCTCCAACAGTTTTAGTTACAATGTGGTAATCGGAAGGCAGAAGAGGCGTTAGTGCATCTTCACTCATTGATACACCCACTCGATTAATAGAAACCGAAATCAGGTTCTTCCCTATTAAAGGACCAACGACCGACTCCCTCGATGACCAATAGCTTCCATGTCCCGGACGCTTTTTTGGATCGTCATACCAAAGGCCAAAATTTACGATACCATACTGATTTTCACCATAATGTAAGTGTGAACCCGTTTCTATAGAAATGACGTGCTCGAACTTAGGGATGAGGTTGTCACCTTCAGCAGTGATATACAGGTTCTGACACTGATTGAAATATTGAAATTTCATATCGATAATCTTCATAGCTTCTTCCCTCCGTGCCTTACAGGCCGAGTCGAGTTATAAGCCATCTTCTCCCGGATCGCGGCTTCGAGGTCGATGCCGTAGTGGCCACACGTGTCAAATATCCGAATTACGACATCTGCCAGCTCCGTTGGAATGCCGCACGGCTTCTCGCCATCGTAGTAAATCTCCCGAATGCCCCGGCCGTTCCGGTGATCCTCCAGCGCCTCCGACAACTCAGAATGCATGAGTGCTATATCCTCTCCAAAGGCTCGGGGTTCCTCGTACCAGCCCTTATTGATAGCGTTCTGGTGAGCCGATTTGACTAAATCGTTAATTCCTGTCGTTTCAGCTGAATCGAGTTTCCCAGATTCAACAATGCGCTTAATATCATCGAAAGCTTGCTTCTCTTTCCCGTAGAACGAACAGATAAATCTCGCATGCAACCAGATCAATAGTTTAGCTTTGTCGATAACCGTCGCCATTTATAGCACTCTCCCAAATATTCGTATAGGAAAGGGGACCCGTTACCCGAATCCCCTCCATAGCTGTTAAGCAAATTAGTTAGTTCATGAAGCTGTCGTCTTCCGGCAGATTGTCGCTGAACACGTCTTCTGCTTTCTGGAAGCTGCCGCCGAGCGGCTCACCATCGCGAAGCTTCTGCACGTTTTTCAGACCGACGGCGATCCCCTTGCTTTCATTCGAATAAGGATAGAAGTTGATGCTTACTCGGGCGTACATACCGGAGTAGACCTCTGTCGAGTCGGTGATGAGATTTGTCTGGCGATCCACGATCCCCGGCTTATTCTGAGAGGTCGCATTGAAGAAGTAATGGCCTGCGAACTCCGGCTGCTCATCAATGTCCTTCTCTTTGTCCCCGTCGCGAAGAGGTGTTTTCAGGGCAGGCGGCACCTTCCCGAACTTGCCTTTCCACTCCGCTTTTGCGGCTTCAATTGCGGCATTGATTAGTTGCAGCGTTTCCTTATCCGATTTCGGCAGCAGTACACATACGTCGTATTTCTCTCCGCCCTTATCATTCTTACGAGGCTGGAGTAGGTTTACGTAGCTGAGGCGTACCTCGTTAGTAACGATGTTCGTATCTGTGATTTTTCTAGCCATATTTGGGTTAGCTCCTTTGCATGGATGATTTAGAATAAGCTCAGTTCAAATTCCGAAAGTACAAAAATAATGTTGACAGGTTCTAAAGGGTTTCCGTGCTGCACAACCAGGACGCCTTTCCCTTCTTGGCGATACACATCGACTTTACAACCGAACCGGAGCGATACACGTTCTTGCAATCGAGCCAGCTTAGCTTCCATCGCCTAAGTCCTCCTCTGCGAAGTCGGCTGCTGCGGACGCCGCACTGTTCAGCTCAGGCCGTGGGTCCGTCTCTGCGACCAACGTCGGCTTACCGTTCGGCTTGATGATCAGACCATCCAACAACTCTGCGAACTTTTTCTTACCGACAATCTTCTTCTCGAGATCGCCCATTGCGATTAGCTCCTTAGGCTTCAAAATCTTATCTGCCTCGAATCCGCCGGCAATGAGTTTCGCAATAGCAGCTTCCTTATCGGTGATAAATCGGTTACTCTTGCCAGCTACAAGCTTCCACGATGGAATCCGCTTGCCCGCCTTAGCCTGTTCGAATGCATACTCCGCGACATCCTTTGCCCAAACGCTCAACTGCTCGGCGACGAAGAGGATCGATCCGATCTCTTCCAGATCCAGCAGTGCCGGATCCTTGAACTCGTAAGCCAACGCGGCCATATTAGCGTCGGCACGGGCACGGCAATTGCCCTTGACCTTGCACCAGCGGCAATGATCACCCGGCTTGTATTCACCTTCCCCAGCAAAGGCCAGCGCGGCAGCAGGCTTGACGATCTCCTCAGCCCATGACAACAGATCGTCGATCGGCATGATGTCAGTGCTCACACTGTCGAGGCGGGGCTGGACAATCGTCATGTGGACCTCTTGGATGTCGTACAGGTAGTTATATCCGTTCCAAGCACCAAGGCCGTATAGCCGCATCTGCGGATTGCCGATCGCACTAACCGGTACTCCCTTGCCATACTTCAGATCGATGATCTCCATCACACCATCGGCGATCAGGACGACGTCCCCGGTGCCATATCCTTCTGGCACCCACTCCGAGAAGTCCAGCTTCTCTTCAAGGAGAATAACTGCGTCGGGTGTCCGGGCCTTAGCAGCCATGAACCGTTCCTCAACAATCTCGACATACTCCTGGACCGCGTTCTCCATCTCTGGGCCATAGAAAGGGTTGTCGCAAATTGTTGCAATCAACCCATCCAGCCGTTTACGTTCCGCCGAATTGCAGGGAAGTAAACGTCGACGGAGCTTGGCTTCCCCTAGTTCATGCGCTAGTGTCCCCTCGTCGGCGAACTCGCTGCGCTTCTCTTCGATGCTCTCCTGAATCCGTGCGCTCGGTGTGCAATTGATCCACTGCTCCGCCTTGGACGCACCGAGTAAGGCGTGTGCACGTTCTGCATGTGCCTGGGTCATAGGGCGCTCAAACGGCGTAGAAACTCTGCACGGCGATTTTCAGGGACAGCCGTAATATTCGGCACTTGGAATTCATCCAAAAGCGCTTTGATCTTCGGTTTCTTGGCGGCGTCCGCTCCCACCTCAGCAGCCTTTGCGCGTAGATCGACCACGCTAGGGATCGGTTCGTCGGTAACATCCGGATCGGACTCTTCCGGAGCCGGATCGTCCTCTTGGATCGGCTCGGCCTCCGGTTCCCCAGCTGGCTTCTCAGGCTCAGGTTTAGGGTCATCTACAGGCTTTGTCTGACGGCCTCCTCGTGCTGGCTTCTCTTGCTTTGATGCATCTGAGGGAGCAGCGGTTGGTGCAGCAGCACCGGACAACAGTCCTGAAGCAAGTTGAGACAAATCCTTAAGAGCTTCTGCAGCGGTTTCACCGCTGATATGAATGTTTACTGCCATATGAGTCCTCCTGGAATGTAAGTATTTTGAAAATGGAATCTTGTCGTAATGATTGCTTTGTGGTACGATCGGGCTAATAATGTTATTTCTTTTTTAGCGGATCCGTTGCCGGCCAGGGCAGCGGATTTACTTTTGTCCACGCGGAACAGTAGGGACAAAATCCTCGTTCTCCGGTGCAGTTTCGCTCACCTTGACAATCACATCATTTGAATCACGTTTTACCCACAACAGTTCTTGCGTCCACGGCTCCTTCTTGGTCAAATTGTTTCACCTCCCTTCCAAACAAGCTCAGCAACGTGTTCTCCTTCTCCAATGCCCTCACCCGCTCGTTAAGATCGTGGATCTGCTCCTCCTGTATAAACAAAGAGTCAATTGCCATAACGAGTAAATCTTCATGCATTTTCACTAGCTTGCCAGCTGGAAGGTTCAGGCTCCTGAACTTAGCCAGTTTGTTTGCAAGGATCGCTTTGACTAGTCTAGGATCCACTTGCATCGGACTTACCTCCTTCCAACATCTCCGGCGAGTAAATCACGGTTTACTCTCTCCAACGAATTTTGATACTCAATGAGTGCCTCTCGTCTAATTCGCCTTAATTTGCCGTCCTTGTAACTCATAAGCATCCCCGAGCTGATCCGGCGATCTACAGTGGGTTTACTAATACCTAAGAAATCTGCGGCCTCACGAACTGTAAATGTTTGCGGCAGTTCGCTTGCTAACATCTGAATCCCACCTCTCTTAATGATTGTCTACCTTAAGAGGTATTCTATCCACTTAAAGTAGACTCCGGGGCAAAAAAAATTTCATCCATTTTCCGCTTTACAATTTTCGAAAATTCCTTCGCTTTACCGACAGGCATTTCATCTGCATTGCGTTCCCATCTCATGTAAGTTTGCCTGTGTACGCCAAGCTTTTCAGCAACTTGCTTTTGTGATAAATCGCAAAGCACTCGAGCTTGTTTCGGAGAAATGACCATTAGCGTCGTCTCCTTTCTTAGGTGATAGGGCTATCATAATCCACCTAAAGTAGATTGTCAACGCAAAAAGTTAAATAATTCTATCTTTAAGTTGATTTTTATCGACACATGGCTTATACTCAACTTAAATTAGAGTGGAGTGATAAATTATGACGATCGGTGAAAATATCAAGAAGTTACGTGATCGATACGATTTAACTCAACAGGATTTAGCGGATATAGCAGGAGTGACAAACAAAGCTGTATCAGCATGGGAAACAGGTTTAAAAGAACCTCGCATGGGGGCAATTGAGAAAATGGCAAACCGTTTTGGTATTAAGAAAAGCAACATCATTGAAGAAGGCGGCATGGAGCTTATAGATTCACCCCCTCAAACCATTGCAGCTCACTTCGAAGGAGAAGGTTTTACAAACGAGGAATTGCATGAGATTTTAGAGTTTGCAAAATATGTGAAGTCTAAAAGGAAATGAGGAGGGGCCGTTGCTTGATAAATTATTGATCGAAGCCGAAGAGAACAGCATCGAAATTCGAGAACACCCATTCAAGAATATGCGATTAAAAGGGCTTTACTTTGACAATGTTATCGCCTTAAATTCAAGCAGTATATCGAGCAGGGTAGAGAAAACTTGTGTTTTGGCTGAGGAGATAGGGCACCATTTCACCACGTCCGGTAATATTCTCGATCAATCGGATATTCGGGCTCGCAAACAAGAGCTCAGGGCCAGAGCATGGGCGTATTCTCGACTTGTCCCATTTTCTGCAATTGTACGAGCATACAATGCCCGGATAAAGGGCAGGTATGAAATAGCTGAATATCTGGGTGTGACTGAGGATTTCCTCGAACGTTCAATTCAACGCTACCACGACAAGTATGGAATATGCGTAAGCTACGGAGACCGATACATTATATACTTTGACCCTCTTGGAGTAGTCGAAATGTTCGAGTGACTTATATCGTCCATACTTCTTTATTATCTTCACTCTGCGCTTACCAGCTGTGAGGCTGTTTACCATAAATAGATACAGAACATACGTTCGAAATCGGAGGTGAAAGCGGTGGAAAAAGAGAAGAAAAAAAAGAAAAAGAAGCTACCAAAAAATGTCAGAGAGCGCGATGGGAAGTTTACCTACCGATACAGTATAAAAAATCCGGTAACAGGTAAGAGGAAGCAGAAGGAATCTGATCCATTTCCGACAGCTACACAAGCCGAAACTGAAGGCGTTAGAATTAAGGCATCGCTATTAAATGGTACTTATTTAGAGAAAGCCGACCTCACAGTTGACGCGTGGAGCGAAGAATGGCATAAATGGTACTCTTCAACGGGGGAAGTAAAAGATATTACAGCAGACCAGCGGTCAGAAATGGTTGACCTGTTAACATCAAAAATCGGAGGGTTAACGTTACAAGAAACAACTGAAGACATTTACCAGGGTGTGCTTCATGATCTAAATAAGACACATTCCCAAAACACCCTAATATCATTTCACAGTTGCTGCAAAATGATATTTGCTCGAGCCGTTCAAAAAGGAAAGATTAAGACTGACCCTACTCAATATGCATACATACCAAAAAAGGCATTAACATTCGATGAAAGGGAATCCGCTAAGCAACTTCCTCGTTTTCTGGAGAAAGGAGAGCTCAAATTATTTCTCGCTGCCGAAAAAGACCCGCAAATGAAACGGATATTTGAGCTCCTCGCTTACACAGGAATGCGGATCGGGGAGTTATCAGCCCTTTTTGTGTTAGACTATGACGGTGAAGATCTACTTAGGATTTCAAAAACCAGATATGTCCCGAAGAGCGTTAAGAACTACCAATTAACCAGTCCGAAGAATAAGTCATCTGACAGGACGATCCATCTAAGCAATAGGGCTGTTACTGTTATTAAGGACCAGTTAGCTTGGCGGAAAGAGTTTGCATTTTCAAAAGGTCCTAACTTTTACAAAGAGCGTCAGTTTATGTTTTTTTGTGAGAAAGCACGAGCAGGCTACCCACTTCACTATACTCGAATCCTTACCTATATGAAAAAAGCACTTAAGGAAGCTAAATTACCGGAAACCTTATCCCCTCACAGCTTAAGGCACACGTATACAAGCTTAATGGCTGAAGCTGAAGCCGACCTGGACACTATACAAGCTCAGCTTGGTCATAAAAAGGGTAGCGAGGTAACAAAGGCTATTTACCTCCACGTCACAAAGGCTCGTGAAAAAAGAGATGTGGGGCGTTTGGACGCTTTACTGGATGCAATGGATTGAAATTTGATCAATTGTGGGAAAGTTGTGGGATGGAAAATCCGCGAACCGCATAGCGGCGCTGTTTATAAGCTGGTTTTCATTATCAGCACTATAAAGTTTTTTTTGGTAGAATATACATATAATTTGCACCTTGGAGGCTATTTTTGATGAAAAGCAAGCGCAGCGGTATCGTCGACATCGGTTCCAACTCCATCAGACTGGTCATCTATGAACAGATCGGCCCCACTTCRCACCGGGTTRTCGACGAAAGCAAGCAATCTGCCCGGTTGAGCGAAAGGGTCAATGGCGACGGTTCGATATCTCCGGACAACCTGGAGTCCGTTATTCGTACATTGAACGATTTCCAACTTCTGTGCCGCATGCACGGCGTAGAGTCCATAAGGGCCATCGCCACGGCTGCTATTCGCAATGCCACGAACTCCAACGAGGTTATAAGCTTCCTGGAGCAGAGATCAGGTCTAACCATCCAAGTACTGTCCGGTGAGGAGGAAGCGCGAATCGGATTCGTCGGGATGATCAATACGATCGACATCCAGAACGGATTCGTCATCGACATCGGCGGTGGCAGTACGGAAGTGTCCCTATTCGCAGACCGTAAGTTGTTACATAGCATGTCTCTGCCATTCGGCGCGGTCAATATGGCCAAGCGGTATTGCGGGAAAGACGGCAATATCGGCAATGACGAAGCTACCCTGCTGCGGGTTATGGTTGAACGCGCGCTAGAAGCTGAGCCTTGGCTCAAGAGTGCCAGACACTCGGGATTGCCTCTCGTTGGTCTCGGAGGCACAATTCGCTCTCTGTGTAAAATCGACCAAAAACGTCGCAAATATGCATTGGATACCGCCCATAACTACGAAATGAGCGCAGAAGCAATGGAGCAACTGTTGGACTGGCTCCCTTCACTCCCGGCGGATAAGCGCAAGAAGGTGGACGGATTATCAGGAGATCGCGCAGACATTATCATCCCGGGACTGCTCATCCTGCACACGGTATTCGCACACATTGGCGCCTCCCACTATGTGGTGAGCGGTGCCGGCTTACGAGATGGCCTGTTCTTCGAGACGGAATACCCGGGTTCTCCGATCTGCAAGGACGTACTGGATTACAGCGTTAGCAATCTGCTCGCACTTCATCCTTCTGTGCCGCAGCCGCATGCGTACCAGGTGCACCGGTTAGCAACACGGTTGTTCGACGATCTCGGCTTGGAAGCCGTATACGGACAGAGAGCAAGACGATTCCTGCAAACCGCAGCCTTGTTGTACCGGATCGGCATTACGGTGAATTATTACAGCTACTATAAGCATACATTCTACTTGATGGCTCATGCCCGGATCGACGGCTTGTCTCATCGGGAAATCGTATTGTGCGCATTAGTTGCCACTTATAAATCCAGGAACCGAAGCCGCCAGTTGATGCTGCCTTATAAGGAACTGTTAGTAGAAGCTGATCTGGAGCTGATTGACAAGTTGGGCACTCTCCTGCATTTGGCTATCGCCTTGGATCGAAGCGAGACACAACCTGTCAAGGATATTCGCGTCTTGCTGGACAATAAGCAGACCCTGCACATTAGCTGGGAATATACGCATATGCCGCTCGTCGAGCTGCGGGAGCTGGAACGGATCGCCAAACCTTTTCACAAGATGTGGGGGCTCCGCCTCAAAATTACGGACGCCATTGCTTCCAAGTAACGATATCCTGCGCTTCAAATTGGCTGCGGAACGGGGTGAGGGTATTGTGTACCCGTACGTATGGACCGTTCGGTTGGAGCATCCTGGCCTTCACATTGTCCATCAGGCTGAGCCTCAGAATTTGGATGACGATTCCCTTCAGATTAGGGTCGAATACGGGGCACATCAGCTCGATGCGGCGCGTCAAGTTGCGGGTCATCCAATCCGCGCTGGACAACCACACCTCTTGCTCCCCTCCGTTGTCAAAGAAGAACAGACGGGAGTGCTCCAGATACCGGTCGACGATGCTGCGAACCGTAATGTTCTCGCTTAAGCCTGGTACGCCCGGCTTCAGACAGCATACGCCTCGCACAATCAGATCGATCTTCACCCCGGCCTGGGAAGCGGCATACAGCTGATCGACCATCTCCTGGTTGGATAAGCTGTTCATCTTCGCAATGATTCGAGCAGGCTTGCCGGCGGCGGCATGGGCAGCCTCCCGCTGGATCAGACTGAACAGCTTGGACTTCATATCTGCCGGGGCAACGCCGAACGCCTTCCAATTATGCGGGGTCGAATACCCGGTCATCTCGTTGAACAGCACCGAAGCATCGTCGCCAATGTCTGGATGAGTCGTGAACAACCCGATGTCCGTGTAAAGGCGTGCCGTGCTCCCATTATAGTTGCCAGTACCCACATGTACGTAGCGACGCAGCCCTTCCTCTTCCTGACGGACAACCAGCGTAATCTTCGCATGTGTCTTCAATCCGACAAGACCGTACACCACATGGCAGCCGGATTTCTCCAGCTTGCGCGCCCAAGCGATATTCCGCTCTTCGTCGAAACGAGCTTTCAACTCCACCACGACCGTCACCTGCTTGCCCGATTCCGCTGCTCTCGCAAGCGATTGGACGAGCGCAGAATTGCCACTAACCCGGTAGAGCGTCATCTTGATCGCCATAACAGCCGGATCCAACGCCGCCTGTTCGATGAAATCATCGACCGCGATGAACGATTCATACGGGTGGTACAACAGCATGTCCTGCTCGCGCAGTACCTGAAACACATCATCCGTATGTTCGAATTCTCTAGGATACACCGGCTCAAGCTTCGGATAGCGAAGCGAGTCGAACCCAGGCAGTGTGCTAACGARTTTCATCAGACAGCTCAGATCTATCGGACCCTCAATAACGAATATGTTGTCCCCGATCTCAAATTCTTCCTTCAATACGTCCAATGCGTAGGGGTGAAATCCCTTGATTACTTCCAACCGAACCGGAGACCCCCAACGTCTACGACGCAGCTCCTTCTCGATTTCCTCCAACAAATCCTCTGCCCCTTCTTCGTTCAACGTCAAATCCGCATTACGCGTCAAACGGAACGGGTGGACAGCAATCGGGATATACCCTGCGAACATCGTATGAATGTGAGTTTCGATCAAATCCTCCAGCATGATGAACGCCTGCTTCACGCTGTTCGAGCGCCCTTGCACCCTGATCGTACGCGACAGATTAGAAGGTACCTGCACGATTGCAAAATACGGTTCATCATCGGGGCTTTCACCTTCACGCTGGAGCACGACCGCTAAGTACAGATGAAGACTGTGAACGAGTGGGAACGGCCGACTCTGATCCACCGCCATCGGCGTCAGCACCGGGAATACAATGTCGTGGAAGTATTGATCCATCTGCTTCTTCTGTGTTAAGTTCAGGTCCTCGTAGCTGGTAAATATAAGTCCTTCACGAGCAAGTGACCTCGATAATTCTCTCAGCGTCTTGTACTGTTCCTGCACCATCTTACCTGTACGTTTCATAATACGCCGCAGTAAGCCTTCAGGCATATAGCCTGTGAAATCGATCTTGTTATACCCCGCTTTCAATTGATCGGTAAGTCCGGCAACACGCACGCTCATGAACTCGTCCAGATTGGTGGACACGATGGAGAGGAACTTGATTCGCTCCAAGAGCGGCGTGGATACGTCCTGCGCTTCCTCCAGCACCCTGCGGTTGAATTCGATCCAACTCAAATCGCGATTGATGTACTTGGTGCCTACCTGCTGCTTTTCTTTCGTTGGCTTTGCTTCAAGGGTTGTATTACCCATACCCACCCCTCCGTCCGATTGTGATACATCTTATTATGGAGGGGGAGTGTTATCGCTATGTTAAAGATTTGTTAAAAAATTAGCGATTCTTGTAATCTTTCCACATGGTGACAAGATTGAGAACATACCCAGGCACTCTTTTTGAACGGGCAGAATAGGATGAACTATATAGATGGGAAAGCGGGAGCGCGCGTATGAACAAAATTTTGGGCATCATGACACACCGGATCAAACACCCGGACAGCTTACGACGCCATGCTCGAGCCGCGTTGGCGGAGCAATTCAATGGAGTGATTGTGTATACGCCGGAAGATGTGAACCTGGATCGCAAGCAGATCAGCGGCTATTTGTATCGGAACGGTACTTGGCTTAAACAAACGGCCCCTTATCCCAAAATCAACATGGATATTGGTTTCTATCAAACCCCTGCCTCCATCCGTAAAGCCAGCCTAGTGAAGAATAGCAAGAAACTCTGCTTTACTGGCTACGGGTTAGGCAATAAGTGCAAAATTCAGAAGCATTTGCTCGTTTCCTCCTTCCTCCAGCCTTATTTGCTGCCAACCGAACAGGTCAAGACTTCTCAGGAGTTCGTCAAGTTTCTAAAAAAACACGGAAGCATTATGCTGAAGCCGATCAACGGCTGGGGCGGAAGAGGCATCATCCGAGTAACGCTTGAACAAGATCGCTTCACCGTGCGTCAAAATGGTCAAGTCACGTTGAGATTGCCAGTTGAACGGCTCGGTTCCTACCTCCGCAGTGTATTGAAGAACGGCCGGCATCTCATGCAGCAATGGATCGACATCCGAAACCGGAATGGACACGTGTTCGACATACGCGCGCTCATGCAGAAGAACGGCGAAGGAAACTGGCAAATGACGGGAATGGCCGTACGCGAAGGAMAGAAAAATTCTATTACTTCTAATATAAAAAGCGGCGGCAGGGCTTATGAAGTGGCCAGCTACCTGAAGAACGAATTCGACAGTGAGAAGGGAGAGGCGCTCACCAAATCGATCACTGAGGTGGCAGCCTATATCCCGGAATTTACCGAAAAAACATACAATTCCCGCTTGTCCGAATTAGGGATCGACCTCGCCGTTGACAAGACAGGACGTCTGTGGCTCCTCGAGATCAACATCAAGCCAGGAAGAGCGGTCATCAGGCAAGTGTATGGCCAAAAGGCCTGGGAACAAAGCTTCCGAATTCCTTTCCAGTACGCACGGGATTTGATGAATAAAAATACGAAATAAACAACTTCAACCTGCCTTCCAGCAAAACGTAACGTTTCCAGTTACAGCCTGCCGGAAGGCTTTCCTATATGTTCCTTGGTTATAAGTACCAGTGAAATGCACGATCCAAACTTGCTATCATGGTACTATCAACCATTTGAGGAGATGACTACATATGAAGAAAAAGATTGCTAGCCTCACATTAGCTTTGTCACTAGGAGCTACTGGAGTTGCTTCCGCAAGTACAAGCTATTCCACTGCAGAAGCCACTGCCAAGTACAACAAATACAACAATGCGGACAGTTATGTGAAGGATGAGCTGTACAATGTGGCCGATTTCCGCAAGAAATATGCAAATGTTAGCAGTTCGTTGGCCTATCAAATCGTAGATCGCGCCATATGGTACATGGAAAACGGCTATTTTATATATGGACAAGGCTCGGATGCTTACGGCAAATACGGATATGAAGATTGCTCCGGCTTCACCCGATTGGTGTTTGGCGACTTCGGCTTCAATATTACGGGAGCTTCCCGTAGCTATGATTCCGTTGGCACCAAGGTAGAAGGCGTGGGCAAGAGCAAAGTAAACGGGAAATGGCAGTTGACGGGCATTGAAAACTTGCGAATCGGCGATATATTGACATGGCAGGCGAACGACACCGTATCCCATGTCGCCATATACATGGGAACGAATCGGGACGGACAACCCGTTGTGATTGGAACCCGGGGCGACGGAAATCCCACAGCACTCGGCACGGTGGACAGCTGGTCCTATTGGTGGGGAGAGAAATTCCATTCCGCAAGACGCGTATTGCCTGACGCCGCTTTAACAGGAATGGCAGGGCACACGGCACAAGCACCTGTAATTCCGAAGTCGTACGTGCTGCCGCCTCAGAAGGCCGTTCCAAAATGGACACCAACTGGTGGACAACAACCGACACCGACACCGACACCAACACCGACACCGACACCAAATCCGAAGCCTCCCGTTGTCAAACCTGGTGAACCGCAAGTAAAGAAGAAGTACGTTGTTACACAAGATGGATGGGTGTCTCTGAAAGCTTCTGCTAGTCTAAGCTCGGATACCATCGGTCGGTTGCAAGTTGGGCAGAAAGCCGAATTGGTCAAAGAGGCTAACTCGTATTGGTATCAAGTAAAATGGAATGGCCAAATCGCATACATAACGACAAACAGCAAGTACACCAAAGTCATATCAGAGTAAGGTAATCGACCCATTGGAATTATTTACGCCATGAAATGTGCTAGATCCGATGCTAGAATGAAGGAGCTCAAAAAAACTCATACCGGGATTCGTTTCCTCACATGGGTGAACCACCAAATCATAATAAAGGCCGAAGCTTTTTTTGAAAAGCACGGGGGACCCGTTCCATCATGGGGTGAAGCCGCGTAAGCGACAGGGTGATTACTCTTTGACCCTAATCCGTCAGCTAACCTCGCAGGCCGCGAAAAGGAGAGGTTTTTTTTGAATCGTTTCACGAAGGTTGTTTTGACAGGTGCATTGGCACTCAGTCCACTTATTAGCGCTAGCAGCGCTTTTGCAGCTCCAGCGAATCCTGTATCCGGCAATGATACAGTGTCCGCAGCAGCAGTTTCTGTACAAGCACTTTCCCTGGACGCCAAAAGAAACAAGGTTGTCCAAACCGCGCTGTCTCTGCAAAATAAAGTTCAGTATGTGAACTGGAGACAAAGACAAGAAGCTCATGCGCCATACAAAACGGACTGTTCCGGCTACACGTATCTCGTGTACAAGCTTGCTAATGTCGGAGTATCTCTAGTTAATAGAGACGACGATGCTCAAGCCAAAGTAGGCCAGAAGGTTGCATGGGGAAACTTCCAAAAAGGCGACTTGATTTTCTTCGGGAATATGGGCAGTTCCAAAAGTAAAAGTGATGTAGGTCATGTCGGGATCTACAT